>NZ_JBFUHK010000008.1:0-144601 GCF_056402435.1 Rahnella sp. P4_A8
GCGTAAAGGGTATGTGAATTGCCTCGGCGCGCTGACAGGTGGCCAGGCCTTACAACAGGCAAAAGCGGGTATCGAAGCCATTTATCTCTCGGGATGGCAAGTTGCCGCGGATGCCAATACGGCTTCCAGTATGTATCCCGACCAGTCTTTGTATCCTGTGAATTCGGTGCCTGAAGTTGTGGCGCGGATTAACAACACTTTTCGTCGCGCTGATCAGATCCAGTGGGCCAATAACATTGAGCCCGGGCAGCCTGGCTATACCGACTATTTCCTGCCGATTGTGGCGGACGCTGAAGCCGGTTTTGGTGGCGTACTCAATGCCTTTGAACTGATGAAATCCATGATTGAAGCCGGTGCTGCCGCCGTTCATTTTGAAGATCAGCTTGCTGCGGTGAAGAAGTGCGGGCATATGGGCGGCAAAGTTCTGGTGCCGACACAGGAAGCCGTACAGAAGCTGATTTCCGCGCGTCTTGCCGCCGATGTTCTTGGTGTGCCGACGTTATTGGTGGCACGTACCGATGCCGATGCGGCAGATTTACTGACGTCGGACTGCGACCCGTATGACAGCCAGTTTATTACCGGCGAAAGAACACATGAAGGTTTCTACCGGACGAACGCCGGTATTGAGCAGGCCATCAGTCGCGGTCTGGCGTACGCACCTTATGCCGACGTAGTGTGGTGCGAGACATCGACGCCTGATCTGAAACTGGCTCAGCGTTTTGCTGAGGCCATCCACGCTAAATTCCCGGGCAAATTGCTGGCCTATAACTGTTCGCCATCGTTTAACTGGAAGAAGAATCTCGACGATAAAACCATCGCCAGTTTCCAGGACCAGTTGGCCGCGATGGGTTACCAGTATCAGTTCATTACGCTGGCGGGCATTCACAGCATGTGGTTCAACATGTTCGATCTTGCCCATGCTTATGCACAGGGCGAGGGGATGAAGCACTACGTGGATAAAGTGCAGGAGCCGGAATTTGCGGCCATAGATCGCGGCTATACCTTTGCTTCTCATCAGCAGGAAGTCGGAACCGGCTATTTCGACAAAGTCACCACCATTATTCAGGGCGGTCGCTCCTCGGTCACCGCACTCACCGGCTCTACCGAAGAACAGCAGTTTTCTCCGACGTCACACTGATGCTCATCAGACCTGGTGAAAGCCGGGTCTCTTTCCTCAGGGAGTCGCCACTATGCGTATAGAGCTGTTGATTGCGCAGACTATTTTACAGGGGTTCGACGCCCAGTACGGCCGCTTTCTCGAAGTGACATCGGGGGCGCAGCAGCGCTTTGAAAATGCCGACTGGTCAGCGGTACAGGCAGCGATGAAGCAACGTATCCATTTGTATGACCACCATGTCGGTCTGGTTGTCGCCCAGCTCAAATGCATTACCGGCCAGCGTTTTTATGATGCCGCGTTTCTGATCCGCATAAAGGAATGTTACTCCGGATTACTGCCTGATTATCCGAGGGCTGAAATCGCTGAAAGCTTTTTTAATTCAGTCTATTGCCGGATTTTCAAACATCGCGATCTGACAGCGGACAAACTTTTTATTTTCAGTGAGCAGTCCTCCCGGCGTCAGCAACATTGTGCCCGTCCTTTGTCACGCCTCTACCCGGTTCAGGGTAATTTCTTTGCCACGCTGGTAAAAGTCCTTGATGACCTGCCGGTGCGCTTACCGTGGGAGGATGCGAACCGTGATGTGGATTATATTGCCACTGCATTAAAGCAACGCTTCCCCGCAGAGTGGCTTGCGGATGCTGATATTGAGATCGCTACCGAGATTTTTTATCGCAATAAAGCCGCGTGGATAATCGGCAAAATCAGATGTGCTTCACAGATATTCCCGCTGTTATTGCCGGTGCATCTTAGTCATCAGAATGAGTTATTTGTTGATGCCTGTCTGACGGAAAGCAACGATGCCAGCATAGTCTTTGGCTTTGCCCGCTCATATTTTATGGTGTATGCCCCGCAGCCCGGTGCGCTGGTTGAATGGTTACGTGAGATTTTACCGGCCAAAACCACGGCTGAGCTGTACAGCGCTATCGGTTGTCAAAAACACGCAAAAACAGAATGTTACCGTGAGCATTTGCACTTTATAGCGCAAACCGACGAGTCTTTTATTATTGCGCCGGGGGTCAAAGGCATGGTCATGCTGGTATTTACCCTGCCTGGCAGTGACCGCGTGTTCAAGGTGATAAAAGATAATTTTGCGCCGCAGAAAGAAGTGACTGAGGCACAGGTCAAAGCCTGCTATCAGTTGGTGAAAGAGCATGACCGCGTCGGGCGGATGGCCGATACCCAGGAATTTGAGCACTTTGTTCTGCCAAAGAATAACATCAGCCCTGAACTGATGGCTGAACTACAGCGCGAAGTACCTGCCAAGATAGAAGATCTGGGGGACAGCATTGCGCTCCGGCATCTGTACATTGAACGGCGTATGACGCCGCTGAATTTATATCTGGAACAGGCCAGCGATACGCAGCTTCATGACGTGATTGAAGAATACGGCAATGCGATCAAACAACTGGCTGCGGCGAATATCTTCCCCGGCGACATGTTGTTTAAGAATTTTGGCGTGACCCGTCATGGTCGTGTGGTGTTTTATGACTACGATGAAATCTGCTACATGACTGAAGTTAATTTTCGCGATATTCCCGCACCCCGTTACCCGGAGGATGAACTGGCCAGCGAACCCTGGTACAGCATTGCTCCGGGCGATGTTTTCCCGGAAGAATTCCGGCATTTCCTTTGCAGCGACAAACGCCTTGGTCAAATCTTTGAAACGCTACACGACGATTTGTTTAGCGCCGGTTACTGGCGCGGTTTGCAACAGCGTATCCGTGAAGGGCACGTCGAAGATGTTTTTGCGTATCGTCGTTCCCGGCGTTTTAGCCAGCGTTAATTTGCTGAAATCCTCCCGGATAATGGTGGGATTTCAGCATCTTTCTCAGTGTTTTCCACCGCCGTAGGCCTGCGTGATTTCTTTCGCCGCATGAATCACCAGTGCACCCAGTTCCGTCACGCGGTCATCGGTGATTCGTGAAACCGGGCCCGAGATTGAAATCGCCGCATAGGCATCGTTGTGTTCGTCGTAAATGCAGGTTGCCACACAACGCAGTCCGAGCGCATGCTCTTCATCATCAAAGGCATAGCCGCGTTTACGGGTATCCGCCAACTCCTGCTTCAGATTCACAGGAGACGTTTTTGTCAGGGGCGTATAGCTGTGCAGGCCTATTTTATGCAGCAGTTTTGCCAGACGCTCTTCCGGCAACGTCGAAAGAAATGCTTTACCGGCACCCGACGCATGCATCGGTAATTTGCCACCAATCGGCGCTGACATCCTCATCAGGGCATTGCACTGCACCTGATCGATGATGATCGCCTGATAATCACTGTGATCCAGCACCGCCAGATTCACCGTTTCGCCGGATTCTTCCATCAGGCGGCGTAACATCGGATGCACCATTGCCAGTAAATTCCGGCTTTGCAGGAAACTGCTTCCTACGATAAAAGCATGTGAGCCAATGGTCCACAGGCCCAAATCGCCGACCTGACGGACAAATCCCTGCTGTTGCATGGTGGTCAGAAGGCGGTGGGTGGTGGAATTGGGTAAACCCGCCTGCTGGGCGAGATCGGTCAGTGCCACGCTGCCCTGGGCTTCAGCGATATATTCCAGCAACTTAAGGCCACGTGTCAGGGACTGTACCTGCCCGGTCGCGGCGCTGCCGGTTACAGCCGCGGCTTTGGTTTTCTTAGCACGTTTGGCCGGAGCCGTTACGGACGTTGCCATGAGCCTGTTCCTTGTAAGATGTGCCAAAAGCTGGCGAAGAAAAATCATTTTTGGAATTGGTTTTCGTTTTTACAGTATGGATCGCAACCTGCCTTTACGCTCATCCGATGTGTTGCACTGCGTTTGCGGGATGTCTTCCCGAATTGAAAAAGTCTCACGTCGGTGCGGGCTTTTGGCTGAGGAAGGTATGCTAGGATGTTGACCATGATTTCCGGCGCATGAATGAACAATTTGCCGGGTGTGCGTGATGGGTGATGAGGTGAAAGTGACTAATCGAGTTGAGGCGCTACATAAGCAGCTGGCACAGCGCATTTTGGTTCTGGATGGCGGCATGGGCACCATGATCCAAAGCTATCGTCTGGAAGAAGAAGATTACCGTGGTGAGCGTTTTGCTGACTGGGAAAGCGATCTTAAAGGCAATAATGATCTTCTGGTGCTCTCCAAACCCGACGTGATCGTCGAGATCCATAACGGTTATCTTGCTGCTGGTGCAGATATCCTCGAAACCAACACCTTCAACTCCACCACGATTGCAATGGCTGACTACCATATGGAATCGCTGTCGGCTGAAATTAACTATGAAGCTGCGCGGCTGGCGCGTCAATGTGCCGATGCGTGGACCGCCCGTACGCCGGATAAACCGCGTTATGTTGCCGGGGTTTTAGGCCCGACCAACCGGACGGCGTCGATTTCCCCGGATGTTAACGATCCCGCATTTCGTAACGTATCTTTCGATCAGCTGGTTGAAGCCTACCGCGAATCCACCCGGGCACTGATCGAAGGCGGTGCCGATCTGATCATGATCGAAACCGTATTTGACACTCTCAACGCCAAAGCCGCGACGTTCGCAGTAGAAAGTGAATTCGAAGCAATGGGCATCGTATTGCCTGTCATGGTTTCCGGCACGATTACTGATGCTTCCGGCCGCACCTTATCTGGCCAGACAACCGAAGCTTTTTATAACTCGCTGCGTCACGTTAAACCGCTCACCTTTGGCCTTAACTGCGCGCTGGGGCCGGATGAGTTACGTCAGTATGTCGCTGAGTTATCTCGTATTGCAGAATGTTATGTTACCGCGCACCCGAACGCCGGTTTACCTAATGCTTTCGGTGAATACGATCTCGAAGCCAAAGAAATGGCTGAGCATATTGCCGAATGGGCACGCTCGGGCTTTCTGAACATTGTCGGTGGCTGCTGTGGTACCACGCCTGCGCATATCGCGGCGATGGTGAAAGCCGTGGAAGGCGTACCGCCCCGCGCTTTACCGACCATTCCTGTTGCCTGTCGTCTGGCAGGGCTGGAACCGCTGACCATCGATCCACAGACGCTGTTTGTGAACGTCGGTGAACGTACTAATGTGACCGGTTCTGCTCGTTTCAAGCGACTGATTAAAGAAGAAAAGTATGCGGAAGCGCTGGCGGTAGCCCGTCAGCAGGTAGAAAGTGGCGCGCAAATCATCGATATCAACATGGATGAAGGGATGCTCGAMGCCGAAGCGGCAATGGTGCGTTTCCTCAGCCTGATTGCCGGTGAACCGGATATCGCCCGTGTGCCGATCATGATCGATTCCTCCAAATGGGATGTTATCGAAAAAGGCCTGAAATGCATTCAGGGCAAGGGGATTGTTAACTCCATTTCCATGAAAGAAGGCGAAGAAGCCTTCCTGCACCACGCCCGTATGGTACGCCGGTACGGCGCGGCCGTTGTGGTCATGGCATTCGATGAAACCGGGCAGGCGGATACCCGCGCCCGCAAAATTGAAATCTGCCGCCGTGCCTACAAGCTGTTGACTGAAAAAGTCGGCTTCCCGCCGGAAGACATCATTTTTGACCCGAATATCTTTGCGGTGGCGACCGGCATTGACGAACACAACAACTACGCCGTCGATTTCATCGAAGCCTGCGCCGATATCAAAGCACAACTGCCGCATGCGCTGATTTCCGGCGGTGTTTCCAATGTTTCATTCTCTTTCCGTGGTAACGAACCGGTACGTGAAGCCATTCACGCCGTCTTCCTGTATCACGCCATCCGCAACGGTATGGATATGGGCATCGTCAACGCCGGTCAGTTGGCGATTTATGATGATTTACCGGCTGAACTGCGCGACGCCGTCGAAGATGTGATCCTCAACCGCCGCGATGATGGTACTGAGCGCCTGCTTGAACTGGCTGAAAAATACCGTGGCAGCAAGGACGATGGAGAAGCGAATAAGCAGCAGGCGGAATGGCGCAGTTGGGACGTGAAAAAACGCCTCGAATACTCGCTGGTGAAAGGCATTACCGAATTTATCGAACTGGATACCGAAGAGTGCCGTCAGCTGGCCGCGCGTCCTATCGAAGTGATCGAAGGCCCGCTGATGGACGGTATGAACGTCGTCGGCGACCTGTTTGGTGCCGGTAAAATGTTCCTGCCGCAAGTGGTGAAATCCGCGCGCGTGATGAAACAGGCTGTGGCCTATCTGGAGCCATACATTGAAGCCAGCAAGGAAAAGGGCCAGACCAACGGCAAAATCCTGCTGGCCACGGTCAAAGGCGATGTCCATGACATCGGTAAAAACATCGTTGGCGTGGTGCTGCAATGTAATAACTACGAGATTATCGATCTCGGTGTAATGGTGCCGACGGACAAAATCCTGAAAACCGCCATCGAAGAAAACGTCGATATCATCGGGCTTTCCGGGCTGATTACGCCGTCACTCGATGAAATGGTCAACGTCGCGAAAGAAATGGAGCGGCGTGGTTTTACCATGCCGTTGCTGATTGGCGGCGCAACCACATCGAAAGCGCACACTGCGGTGAAAATCGAAAAAAATTACAGTGGTGTGACCTGCTACGTGCAAAACGCCTCGCGTTCTGTCGGCGTGGTGTCTGCGTTGCTGTCAAAAGATCAGCGGGACGCGTTTATCGAACGTACACGTAAAGAGTACGACACTGTACGTATCCAGCATGGTCGTAAAAAGCCGCGCACGCCGCCAGTGAGTCTTGAAGTGGCCCGCGACAACGCTACTTTTATCGATTGGGAAGCTTACACGCCACCGGTGGTCCATCGTCTGGGCATCCAGAAAGTCGAAGCCAGCATTGAAACACTGCGCAATTACATCGACTGGACGCCGTTCTTCATGACCTGGTCGCTGGCAGGTAAATATCCGCGCATTCTTGAAGATGAAGTTGTCGGCGAAGAAGCGAAACGCCTGTTCAAAGATGCCAATGACCTGCTCGATAAACTTTGCGCTGAGAAATTGCTCAACCCACGCGGCGTCGTCGGTCTCTTCCCGGCAAACCGCAAAGGCGATGACATCGAAATCTACAGCGATGAACGCCGCGAAGACGTGCTGGTGGTCAGCCATCATCTGCGTCAGCAAACGGAAAAAACCGATTTCGCCAACTATTGCCTGGCTGACTTTGTCGCACCGAAATCCAGCGGCAAGAAAGATTACATGGGGGCATTTGCTGTAACCGGCGGGCTGGAGGAGGATGCGCTGGCCGAGGCGTATGACAAACAGCATGATGATTACAATAAAATCATGATCAAGGCGCTGGCTGACCGTCTGGCAGAAGCGTTTGCGGAATACCTGCATGAGAAAGTGCGCAAGGTGTATTGGGGTTTTGCCGCCAACGAGAATCTGAGCAACGAAGAGTTGATCCGCGAGAATTATCAGGGAATACGTCCGGCGCCCGGTTACCCGGCCTGTCCTGAACACACTGAAAAGGGGCAAATCTGGAAGCTGCTGGATGTGGAAGCCAATACCGGTATGCAACTGACCGAATCCTTTGCGATGTGGCCGGGTGCTGCGGTGTCAGGCTGGTATTTCAGCCACCCTGACAGCAAATACTTCGCCGTGGCACAAATCCAGCGTGATCAGGTCGAAGATTACGCGGCACGTAAAAATATGCCGGTCGCCGAAGTGGAGCGCTGGCTGGCGCCGAACTTAGGTTACGACGCCGACTAATACCCGTCATCCTTCAAGTTGACTCTGCATTGGCTGCCATCACGAACCCCAGTCACTTACTTCAGTAAGCTCCTGGGGTTCATTCAGTTGCCGCCTTAATTCATCTCGAATGATTTAGGGTATCCCATCGGTGTTTTTTTCCACTTAAATCAACTCACTTCCACATCAATGTGCAGCGCGTCATAGCGCCAGTATTCTAAATCGCAGTCGATAACCCGGTCGTGCTGGTCGCGGTTAATACGCGTAATAAACAGCGCCGGACTGCCGGGAGCCACTTTCAGCGCATGTGACGCCTCTTCAGGCAGCAATGTCGGCACCATGTCGAAACGCACGCGTCCGTAATGGATGTCATAGCGGGATGCGTACAAATCAGTCAGCGATGTCGTGAGATCCGCGTCAAGAATGCCCTGAAAATACAGAGGATTAAGATAGTGCTCGACGTACAAAACCGGGCGGTTATCGATATAACGCAACCGCCGGATGCAAATGACCTCACTCTCTGACGGCAACAATAACTTCTGACACACCGTATCGCTGGCAATACAGTGCTTCGCATCAATCACTGTGGTCTTTGCGCTGCGCCCCTGATCTTTCGCCATTGCGTGAAAGTGACTTCTTTGCAGCGGGTTGTAGACAATGCGTGGCGGGGAAACAAACCAGCCCCGGCGTACTTCCCGGTAAATCAGACCCTGGGCCTCAAGCTGGCTCAATGCTTCCCGTAATGTAATACGGGTAGTGGAAAACTGTTCACTCAACGTGCGCTCAGAAGGCAGCCTTCCCTCGGCAGAAAATGCCCCGGCCGCAATACTTTCGCTTAATGCCTTGCAGATAACGGCAAGGGTAGTCTGCGATTCACTCATCGGTCAGCAAGCCTCATTTCAGTGCGTTTTTGCACCAATCTGAACTTTCATCATGTAAATAATGTGCGCTTGTTAACAGCGATAAGCTTAAAACTGCTGCTTTTTCGCACTGACATATAATTATCACAATTGAGCGTTAGATTGGCTTGGTTCTTGCTGGACTAGACCAGCACTTCACACACACTACCATCCGGAGCATACGTTATGAAACAGTTGTTCGCTTCTGTGTTAACCAGCGCGCTTGTCCTCTCCGCTTCATCGGCATTTGCCGCTGAACCTCCTGCTGCACTCCTGAAAGCGGCACAAGCCGAAGGAACGGTAAACAGTGTCGGTATGCCTGATGACTGGGCGAACTGGAAAGGAACCTGGAGTGATCTGAGCACCAAGTATGGCCTGAAACACAGCGATACCGATATGAGTTCGGCACAGGAGATCGCGAAATTCCTGGCAGAAAAAGACAATGCCAGTGCTGATATTGGCGACGTGGGTGCAGCTTTTGGACCCGTTGCCGTGCAAAAAGGCGTGACTCAGCCCTATAAACCGACCACCTGGGATCAGGTACCAGACTGGGCAAAAGATAAAGAGGGTATGTGGGCACTTGCTTATACCGGCACTATCGCCTTCATCATTGATAAATCGCAGGTTAAAGATGAGCCACACAGCTGGGCTGATCTGCTAAACAGCAAATACAAAGTGACTATCGGTGACGTGAGCACCGCAGCGCAGGCCGCAAATGGCGTGCTGGCGGCAACTTACGCGATGGGCGGCAATGAAAAGGACCTGAAACCAGGTCTGGAATATTTTGGCAAACTGGCGAAAGCAGGGCGTCTGAGCCTGACTAACCCGGTCATCGCGTCTCTGGAAAAAGGTGAAGTGCAGGTTGGCGTAGTCTGGGACTTCAACGGTCTGAGCTATCGCGACAAAATCGACAAAACCCGCTTCGACGTGGTGATCCCATCTGATGGCACTATCACGTCCGGTTACACCACGATCATCAACAAATTCGCCAAACATCCGAACGCCGCCAAACTGGCGCGTGAATACATCTTCTCTGATGCCGGTCAGATCAATCTGGCACAAGGCTATGCCCGTCCAATCCGTGCCGATCACATCACGCTGCCAGACGATGCAAAAGCCAAACTGCTGCCTTCCAGCGAATACAAAAATGCGCACCCGATTGCAGATCCGGCTGCCTGGGATAAGAGCGCGAAAACCTTGCCGCGTCTGTGGCAGGAAAACGTCATGATCAACATGCAGCAGTAATTGATTAAAAAATAAGAAAAACCGGACAGCGAAAGCATTGGTTAATAACAACACCTGTAAGAAATGAAAGGTATACATGGTATGAAGAGCATTCTGGTAGTACTCGACGGGCTGAATTATCAGGTCGGCCGCGACGCAATGGGTTATCTGCAAGCCCAGTGTGCCGCAGGACGCGGCCGCTTGTATCAACTGGAATGCGAATTGCCTTCGCTGTCCCGGCCACTTTATGAATGCATTCTCACCGRTATCACGCCGGTGGTGAGTGGCATTGTTCACAACCACGTTGACCGGTTATCGACTCAACGTAGTATTTTCCACTATGCCCGCGACGCTGGCCTGACGACGGCTGCTGCGGCTTATCACTGGGTCAGCGAGCTGTATAACCGCACGCCGTTTGACCCGCCGCGTGACCGCCACACCAGCGATGACTCGCTGACTATCCAGCACGGCCATTTTTATTACGATGATAGTTACCCTGATTCGCATCTGTTCGATGACGCCGAAAGCCTGCGTCGTCGTCATGATCCCGACTTCCTGCTGATCCACCCGATGAACATTGATGATGCCGGGCATAAATTTGGCCTGTCGACGCCCCAATACCGCAACAAAGCACGGACCGCAGACGGCATCCTGTCGCGCTATCTGGGCGACTGGCTGGACGCCGGTTATCAGGTGATCGTGACTGCGGATCACGGTATGAATGATGACCGCAGCCACGGCGGTATTTTGCCGGAGGAGCGTCAGGTGCCGCTGTTCGTCTTCGGCAGTGCGTTCAGCTTCAAAGAGGCCGCACCGTTGCAGACGGAGTTATGCGGAACTGTTTGTCAGATCCTCAATATTGCCCACGACAAGCCACATTGCGCGGCATTACTGGCCTGAATCCCGTCACTTTTAGAGGATACCCGATGAAAGCTAAGTGGATTGCGGCGTTGTTTATGCTGCCGTTTCTGGTGTTTTTCATCGCTTTTCAGCTGGCGCCGCTGACATGGATTGCGGTGAGCAGCTTTTACAGCGAAACCTATGAAGCCTGGGGACTGGGCAATTACACCGACATTCTGACATCACCGTTCTATTTACAGGCTATGCGTTTCTCACTGGATATTTCCATCTGGTCGAGTTTATACGGTTTGCTTATTGCGTTAGTGGGTAGTTACTCACTTCGCCAGCTTGGCCCGACAAAGCTGCACGACTTTGTGATGTCGTTTACTAACATGACCAGCAACTTTGCGGGCGTACCGCTGGCCTTCGCCTTCGTTATCCTGCTTGGCCTGAATGGTTGTCTGACGCTGCTGCTGAAAAAATATGGCCTGATGGAACACTTCGACCTCTATTCAAAAGATGGCCTGATTGTGCTCTATACCTATTTCCAGATCCCGCTCGGCGTGTTGCTGATGTATCCGGCATTTGATGCGTTACGGGAGGACTGGCGCGAGTCAGCGGCCTTGCTGGGCGCGGGACGCTGGCGTTACTGGCGTCATATCGGTATTCCGGTACTGTTCCCGGCCTTGCTCGGCACCTTCGTTATTTTGCTCGCCAATGCCCTTGGCGCGTATGCCACGGTGTATGCGCTGACCACCGGTAACTTTAACGTGGTGCCGGTGCGTATCGCGGCGTTGGTCTCGGGGGATATTTCTCTCGATCCGAATATGGGCAGCGCGCTGGCGATGTTGCTGGTGGTGCTGATGGCCTTTATCACGCTGATCCATCAGTGGTTATTGCGTAAAAGTTATCTCAGTCAGCGCAGCTGACGGGCAGAAAAAGGAACGTAAGATGTCGCGGTCTGAAGCAATTTACCACCGTGTGGTGATCTGGATTTTACTGATTGTCCTGATGTTGCCGCTGCTGGCGACGCTGGTCTATGCGCTGGTGCTGGAATGGGGGGCGACCATTTTACCGAGCGGCTTTACGCTGAAATGGCTGGTGGAACTGTGGAGCGATCCGCGCTTCCTGATTGCGCTCTGGCATTCGCTGCTGGTGTGTTTCGGCACACTTTTTCTGTCGCTGGTGCTGATCCTGCCCCTAATGTTTGTGATTGCTTACTATTTCCCTAAGCTCGATGCACTGATGAACATCCTGATCCTGCTGCCGTTCGCCGTGCCGCCGGTGGTGTCATCGGTGGGCCTGATGCAACTCTATTCCGCTGAACCGCTGGCGCTCACCGGTACGCCGTGGATCCTGATTGGCTGTTACTTCACCATCGCGCTGCCGTTTATCTATCGTGCTATTTCTAACAACATGCAGGCGATCAACCTGCGTGACCTGATGGATGCTGCACATCTGCTCGGTGCCAGCACCTGGAAAGCGGCGCTGCTGGTGGTTTTGCCTAACTTACGCAAAGGCGGAATGATTGCCGTCCTGCTGTCGTTTTCCTTCCTGATCGGGGAGTTTGTGTTCGCCAATCTGCTGGCGGGCAGCCGTTATGAAACGGTTCAGGTTTACCTCTATAACATGCGTAATGGCAGCGGCCATTTTACCAGCGCATTGGTCATCTCCTATTTCATGGTCGTCCTGATTTTCACCTGGGTGGCGAACATGCTGAACAAAGGAAAGAGCTGATTATGTCGTATTTGCAGGTTACTCAACTCAACAAGTCTTACGGTCCGACGCAGATTTTCAACAACATCGATTTCTCAGCAGAAGAGGGAGAATTCGTCACACTGCTGGGGCCAAGCGGCTGCGGAAAATCCACGCTGCTGCGCTGTCTGGCCGGTCTGACTTCCGTCGACAGCGGAAAAATTCTGATTCAGGGGCAGGATATTGTGCCGCTGCCGCCACAACAGCGCGGCATCGGCATGGTCTTCCAGAGCTATGCGCTGTTTCCTAATATGACGGTGGAAGCCAATGTCGCGTTCGGCCTGAAAATGCAAAAGATACCGGCTTCAGAGCTGCACCGGCGCGTCGGTGAAGTACTGGAACTGGTGGAAATGAACGATTACGCAAAACGTTATCCGCATCAGCTTTCCGGTGGTCAGTGTCAGCGTGTGGCACTGGCGCGTTCACTGGTTACGCAGCCGCGCCTGTTGCTGCTCGACGAACCCCTTTCCGCGCTCGATGCCCGTATCCGTAAGCATCTGCGTGAGCAAATCCGCCGTATTCAGCGTGAAATGAATCTGACGGCGATTTTCGTGACCCACGATCAGGAAGAAGCGCTGACCATGTCCGACCGGATTGTGCTGATGAACAAAGGGCAAATCGTCCAAAATGCCGATGCCGAAACCCTGTATACTGAACCGGTGGATGCGTTTGCTGCGGGCTTTATCGGCAGCTACAACCTGCTAAGCCCTGAACAGGCGATGGCGCTGACCGGCATAACTTACACGAGCCGTGTCGCCATCCGTCCGGAGTCGGTCACAATATGCGAGCTGATTGAAGGTATTCCGGCTAAAATTATCAGCCACAGTCTGCTTGGCAACGTCGTGCGTTATCGCGTTTTAGCACACGGAGTTGAGCTTTCTGTGGATGTCTTAAACCGTTCTGTGGCCTCACTTCGCGCCGATGGCAGCGATATTGGTCTACAGTTAGATCTTGTTACGTTACGGGAAGTTGCATGAAACTGGCGCTGTTTGATCTCGATGAAACCCTGATTAGCGGCGACTGTTCGAGTTTGTGGTCAGCCTACATGGTGGCAAATGGCTGGGTGGCCGATGAGCAGGCTTTTCTGCAACAAGATGCCGCGCTGATGCAGCAATATGCTATCGGTCAGATGGATATGCAGGAGTACATGCGTTGTACTTTGGTGCCGCTGTCCGGCCGCAGTCAACGTGATGTCGCGGCGATGGTCGCGAATTATATTCAGGATGTGATTGCCCCGCGTGTTTACACGCAGGCGCGTGAGTGTCTGGCTGCTCACCGTGCACAGGGCGACCGGACGGTAATTATTTCCGCGTCCGGTGAACATCTGGTGCAGCCGATTGCCCGTTTTCTCGGTGTTGATGAAACGCTGGCGATTGGTGTTGAAATGAAAGACGGGCGTTTTACCGGCGCCACACGAGGGACGATGACCTATCGCGAGGGAAAAGTCTCGCGGTTGCTGGAGCTCATCAATCAGGACGCATCCCTTTTGCAATCAGCCAGTTTTTATTCTGATTCCCATAATGATCTGCCGTTGCTGACCCGCGTGGGCCAGCCGGTGGCGGTGAATCCAGACGCTATCCTGCTCCAGCACGCCCGGCAGRCAGGATGGCCGGTCTATGCCTGGCGTTAATGGAGCTGTTCTTTCGTGTTAACCCTTTTGCATTTGTTGTCTGCTATTTCTCTGCTCGTATGGGGTACGCACATCGTGCGTACCGGCATCATGCGTGTCTTTGGCGCCAATCTGCGCCGTGTTCTGAGTAACAGTGTCGAGAAAAAACCGCTGGCGTTTGTGGCGGGCATTGGCGTTACTGCGCTGGTGCAAAGCAGTAATGCTACCGCGCTGCTGGTCACGTCGTTTGTATCGCAGGGGCTGGTAGCCCTGGCTCCGGCACTGGTGATTATTCTCGGTGCAGATGTCGGGACCGCCGTGATGGCGCGTATCCTGACCTTCGATCTCTCCTGGCTTTCTCCGCTGCTGATTTTCGTCGGTGTCGCGTTCTTCCTCAGCCGTAAACAGACCCGCGCGGGGCAAATGGGTCGTGTCGGTATCGGGCTGGGGCTGATTTTACTGGCGCTGGAGCTGATTGTGGGCGCCGCGACGCCGATCATGCAGGCCTCCGGCGTTAAAGTTTTATTCTCGTCCCTGACCGGTGATGTGCTGCTCGATGCCCTGACCGGCGCAGTGTTTGCCATCATCAGTTATTCCAGTCTGGCGGCGGTGTTGCTGACGGCAACCCTTGCCGCGACCGGCGTGATTTCGCTTAAAGTGTCACTTTGTCTGGTCATCGGTGCCAACCTCGGCAGCGGGCTGCTGGCGATGATTAACGCCAGTAAAATGAATGCCGCCGGTCGCCGCGTGGCGCTCGGCAGTACGCTGTTTAAACTGATTGGTTTGGTGATTGTGCTGCCGTTTGTCGGACTGTTGTCGACGCAA
Organism: Rahnella sp. P4_A8; assembly: GCF_056402435.1. Taxonomy (NCBI): domain Bacteria; kingdom Pseudomonadati; phylum Pseudomonadota; class Gammaproteobacteria; order Enterobacterales; family Yersiniaceae; genus Rahnella; species Rahnella sp. P4_A8. The sequence continues at coordinate 14,872 of NZ_JBFUHK010000008.1, forward strand.
CTGGCGCGGCTTGGCATTCCGGATGAAGAACTGGTGATCTACTTCCACATGTTCTACAACCTGATCCGTTGTCTGGCGATGGTGCCGCTGACGGCGCCGATGGCGAAGGTTTGCGAGATGATGATTGCCGATGTGCCTGAAGATGATCCCCGTCTGCGTCCGCGCCATCTGGATGTCAGCGCAATTGATACCCCGACGCTGGCGCTGGCCAATGCCGCCCGTGAAACCTTGCGCATGGGCGACGTGGTCGAACATATGCTGATCCTCAACCGGGAAGTGATGCACGGTAAACTGGCGCAGGATCGCGAAGTGCGGCGTCTCGACGATGACGTTGATGTGCTCTATACCGCCATCAAACTGTATCTGGCGCAAATCAACAAGGAAGGACTTGGCGAAGATGATTCCCGCCGCTGGGCTGAAATCATCGAAATGGCGCTGAACCTCGAACAGGCCGGTGACATTATCGAGCGCATGACCGGCGATATCACCGCCAAATCCCACGCTACCCGACGCGCGTTCTCGCCGGAAGGACTGGTGGAGCTGGATGCCTTACATGAGAAATTGCAGGATAACCTGCGCCTGAGTCTGGGCGTTTTCCTGTCGAACGATCTGACCAGTGCGCGCCGTCTGCGCCGCTCCAAACACCGTTTCCGCATTCTCGACCGCCGTTATGCGCATGCGCACGTCGATCGCCTGCATCAGCATAATGTGCAGAGTATCGAAACCAGCTCGCTGCACCTCGGGTTGCTGGGGGATATGAAACGTCTGAACTCACTGTTCTGTGCAGTGGCCTATAACGTGCTGGATCAGGATGAGCAGGAAGATGAGCAGCGCGAACCGAATGATGATGTGCAACGGGTGTAGGACGAATCAAAACGGGCGCTGAGGAAGGCGCCCGTTTCTTTTTCATCTTCTTTTTCGTCTGGAAATCAGTCTTTTTTGACCGGCTTACCGGACCAGTAACCGGCCAGCAAAGAACCTGACAGATTGTGCCATACCGAGAACAATGCGCCCGGCAGTGCGGCCAGCGGGGTGAAATAGATTTTCCCCAGCGTCGCCGCTAAACCTGAGTTCTGCATCCCGACTTCCATCGCCAGCGTGCGGCAGGTGGTTTCGTCAAAGCCAAACAGTTTCCCGCCCCAGTAACCGCTCAGTAAGCCTATGCCGTTGTGCAGAATAACCGCCACAATCACGATCAATCCCACCGAACCGATAAAGCCCTGACTGCCCGCCACGACGGCGCTGATAATGGCGACAATGCATGCCATTGAGAAAAGCGGCAGCAGCGGTTCGATACGTTTCACGGTTTTCGTGAACAGATGATGAATAATCAGACCGGCTAAAATCGGGATGACGACGATCTGCAAAATGCTTAACAGCATGCCTTCCACATCCACTTTAATGTGCGTATCGACATACAGACGCGTCAGCAGTGGCGTGGCGAAAACCCCCACCAGTGTGGAAACTGCTGAAATCGTCACGGAAAGCGCGACATCTCCTTTCGCAAGATAAATCATCACGTTAGAGGCTGTACCGCTGGCAACGCTGCCCACCAGAATCATTCCCGCCGATAAATCTGCCGGCATATGGAACAGTTTTGCCAGCACCCACGCCGCCAGCGGCATGATCAGATAATGCAGGAACGTGGCGGCAGCAACCGGGCCAGGTCGGGAAAGCACGCGTTTGAAATCACCGAATTCGAGAGTGACACCCATCGCGAACATAATCAGCATCAGCAGGGTAGAAACATGCGGGCCGATCGGCGTGAACGTACCGGGCGAGTAATAGGCCGCGACGGATAACAGCACGGCCCACAACGGGAACAGGCGGGTTATTTTGGCTAACATTGAGGTGATCCTTGTCTTTGTTGTTTGCAAAAGTACAGACAAAAAAAGACCGGGCACATGGCCCGGTCTTCTCACATACCGCGCCCGTCATTATTCGAACAGGTTGCGGTGTAGAGTTTTAACGACCTGATCGGCATCGTTGCCCGGCACCAGGAAGCACAGGTTGTAGCTGCTTGCGCCGTAGCAAATCATGCGGATATTGAACGGGTCCAGCACGCCGAACACTTCTTTGCCGACGCCACAGGCCTGGGACAGTTTGTTGCCGATAATCGCAATCAGCGCCAGATTCTCTTCCACTTCCACGCGGCACAGTGAGGATAATTCTGTCAGCAGTGAGGTGGTCAGCAGGCTGTCGCCTGAGGATGTGGAACCGGTGGTATCCAGCGTCAGCGCGACGCTGACTTCGGATGTGGTGATCAGATCCACAGAGATACTGTGGCGTGCCAGAATACCAAACACTTCGGCGAGGAAACCGCGTGAATGGAGCATGCTCAGGCTGTGCAGCGTGACCAGCGTTTGTCTGCGGCGCAGGGCTATCGCACGGAACAACGGCGGATTATCGCTGGTATCACACACTAAGGTGCCGCCGCCTGACGGGTCTTTGCTCGAGCCTACAAACACCGGGATACCGCGACGCACCGCGGGCAGCAGAGTGGCTGGATGCAGAACTTTGGCACCAAATGTCGCCATTTCAGCGGCTTCTTCAAACGCAATGCGGTCAATACGTTTTGCCGCCGGCACCAGACGCGGGTCGGTGGTATAAATCCCCGGAACGTCAGTCCAGATATCCACACGGGAAACGCTCAGCGCTTCACCCAACAATGCGGCGGTGTAATCGCTGCCGCCACGGCCAAGCGTCGTGGTGCGGCCTTTGCCTTCTGAGCCGATAAAACCTTGTGTGATTACCAGGGCGTCCTGCAAGCGCGGTTGTAGCTGCTGAACGGTTAACTCGCTTAATACCTGTGTATCCGGCTCCGCGCGCCCAAAGCGATCGTTGGTACGCATGATTTTACGTACGTCGAACCATTCCACTGGCACGTTGCGCTGGCGGATGATTTCAACAAACAGCAGGGTGGACATCAGTTCGCCATGGCTCACCAGTTCGTCGGTCAGCGCGGTAGAGGTCGCAAGGCTCGCCGCTTCTGACAGCATGGCGATATTTTCCAGCATGCGGCCGATTTCTTCGCGGATCACGGTGGGATTATCGAGGCGATCGATAATGGCGCTCTGGATGCGGCGAATTTCATCAAGCAGGAACACCCGGCGTTCGGTTTCTTTACCTTCTGCCAGCTCAACTAATAAATTGGTGACGCCCGCAGAGGCGGAGAGAACAACCAGACGCACTTCAGGGCGCGACAGCACGATATCCGCGCTGCGGTTCATTGCGTCGAAATCCGCCACGCTGGTACCGCCGAATTTGGCGACGATGACATTGCCCAAAGGCTGCTGGCTGGCGTTGCGGGATACTGCGTGATTCATGTAAAACCTCGTGTCCGGGTCGCCATATCATGACGGCCATCGATTCCATAAGAATTGGCACAAAGGGAAGAGCGGGAAACGGGAGCAGGCGTAGAGATACTACGATACACCCAGAAGCGCCCCACCTAGCCGACACCCTGTTGGGTGTTCCGGTGACAACCCAGGGGATTCAGCCCCTGTAGTCGATCATTTGCCTGCCGTGGGCTTATGATCTCGGCGCCGCTCCCCCTGATGTATCTTCGTAGGATTTCGGCTCCTCCGATACACTGCCTGGGCGACGCGCCTCTTCTGGCTCGCGCATCGAGCGCGCGAGTTAGGCGCTTAGGAATAGCCGTTTATCGCCCGTCTGTCAACGGTCAGGCAATGCATGCGCCACATTTTGAGCGATTCTCATCTAATATTGTTCTCTGTCATTGTGATTAAGCAGATCTAACCTATCGCAAGAAAAGGCATCTCTTCCCGGGAACTTCAGGCTACAATCGGGACAGTTACCTCATATTTATTCTCAGCCTAAGAGCATTGCTATGAAAAATATCAATCCAACTCAGACCGCTGCCTGGCAAGCCCTGCAGCAGCATTTCGACAAGATGAAAGATGTGCAGATTAGCCATCTGTTTGCTGAAGATGGTGATCGTTTCTCCAAATTCTCTGCCACGTTTGAAGACCAGATGCTGGTCGATTTCTCCAAAAACCGCATCACCGCAGAGACGCTGGATAAGCTGCAGGCGCTGGCGAAAGAGACTGACCTTCAGGGCGCAATCAAATCGATGTTCTCTGGCGAGAAGATCAACCGCACCGAAGACCGTGCTGTTCTGCACGTTGCACTGCGTAACCGCAGCAACACGCCAATCGTCGTGGACGGCAAAGATGTGATGCCGGAAGTGAATGCAGTTCTGGCGAAAATCAAAGGCTTCACCGAACGTGTTATCGGTGGCGAATGGAAAGGTTATACCGGCAAAGCCATCACCGACGTGGTGAACATCGGTATCGGCGGTTCAGACCTCGGTCCGTTCATGGTCACTGAAGCGCTGCGTCCGTACAAAAACCACCTGAATATGCATTTCGTCTCCAACGTTGACGGCACGCATATCGCTGAAACGCTGAAAGATTTGTCTCCGGAAACCACGCTGTTCCTGGTTGCATCAAAAACCTTCACCACGCAGGAAACCATGACCAACGCCCACAGCGCGCGTGACTGGTTCCTGAAAACCGCTGGCGATAACCAACACGTGGCGAAACACTTCGCGGCGCTGTCCACCAACGGTAAAGCGGTGAGCGAGTTTGGTATCGACACCGACAACATGTTCGAATTCTGGGACTGGGTCGGTGGCCGTTACTCTCTGTGGTCCGCAATCGGTCTGTCTATCGCGCTGTCTGTAGGTTTCGATAACTTCGAACAACTGCTGAGCGGTGCGCACGCGATGGATAAACACTTCGCGAATACGCCGGCTGAGAAAAACCTGCCGGTACTGCTGGCGCTGATCGGCATCTGGTACAACGATTTCTACGGCACCGAAACCGAAGCTATCCTGCCATACGACCAGTACATGCACCGTTTTGCCGCTTACTTCCAGCAAGGCAACATGGAATCTAACGGTAAGTTCGTTGACCGTAACGGCAACCCGGTGGATTACCAGACTGGCCCGATCATCTGGGGCGAACCGGGCACTAACGGTCAGCACGCGTTCTATCAGCTGATTCACCAGGGGACTAAAATCATCCCTTGTGACTTCATCGCACCGGCCATCAGCCATAACCCGCTGAGCGATCACCACGCGAAACTGTTATCTAACTTCTTCGCCCAGACCGAAGCGCTGGCATTCGGTAAATCTCTGGATGTTGTCGAGAAAGAATTCGCCGATCAGGGTAAAAAACCAGAAGACGTTAAACACGTTGCGCCGTTCAAAGTGTTCGAAGGTAACCGTCCGACCAACTCCATCCTGCTGCGTGAAATCACGCCTTACAGCCTGGGTGCGTTGATCGCAATGTATGAACACAAAATCTTCACCCAGGGCGTGATCCTGAACATCTACACCTTCGACCAATGGGGCGTAGAACTGGGCAAACAGCTGGCAAACCGTATCCTGCCAGAACTGGAAGGTAGCTCAGAAGTGACAGGCCACGACAGTTCCACGAACGGTTTAATTAACCGCTTCAAAAACTGGCGCTAATCCCTCGTCATCCTTCAGACTGTTTCAGCGTTGGCTGCGTGAACTCACCCCGGTCACATACTTGTGTATACTCCCGGGGATTCATTCCCTTGCCGACTGGATCCAGCCCGAATGATTTAGAGGGACAGGTCGAAATATTTCTCAATAAAAGGGTTAGCCTTCACCGGCTGGCCCTTTTTTAATGGCGCTTTTCCTGTGCTGACTCTGTGGTATTCTGCGGGGATTAATAACAAAAGTGGGATGTAGATCACATGGCAGGATCAAAACGGGCATTGATGATATCCGTCATTATGCAGCGAATTTTGAACGTATTCTTATTAGGACTGGCCGCGATCCTGATGATTTTTATCGGGCGCGAAACCTATCATTTAGCAATGGTGTTGTTCGTGAATAACGATCAGTCTTCGTCATATCTGCTCATTGAAGGGATTGTAATTTACTTCCTCTATTTTGAGTTTATTGCCCTGATTATTAAATATTTTTCGTCGGGCTATCATTTCCCGTTACGCTATTTTATTTACATCGGCATCACCGCGATTATCCGTCTGATCATCGTCGACCACAAAAGTCCTTATGACACATTGGTTTACGCCTGCGCGATCCTTGTGCTGGTCGTGACACTGTTTCTGGCCAATAGCGAACGTCTGCGCCGCGAATAAATCAGGCAATTACTGCCTCGCATTGATGCGCTAGAATGCGAGGCAGATAATTCATTGGAGGTATGAATGCCTTCATTACGGAGCCGTTGATGTCTGATCCCCATTCCCCCGAACCATCCCCGATCCACTGGTTTGACGACCCTTCGCAGGTGCCTGCGGATGTGGCTGACTGGCTGATGGAAATGGGGTCCATGACCCGCCGGTTTGAAAAGCAGGGTGTTACCGTCACCGTGAAACCGCAAAATGAATGTTTTGTCAGTCGCGAAGAACTGGGTGAAAGCGAAGCACAGCAGTTGCCGGAAAGTGCCCGTTACTGGATCCGCGAAATCGTGCTGTTTGGCGATGCCGAACCCTGGCTGCTGGGGCGCACGGTCATTCCTGAAGAAACGCTGACCGGGCCGGATCTGGCGCTGGTCGATTTAGGCACGGTGCCGCTGGGGCGCTATCTGTTTAGCGGGAACAACTTGTCCCGCGATTACATTCATTTAGGCCAGTTACACAGTGAGCAGGGAGAATTATGGGCGCGCCGTTCCCGTCTGCGTTTGTCTGACAAGCCGCTGCTGCTGACCGAAATTTTCCTCCCGGATTCGCCGGTGCACCGCCCTGAGGGTAAAGTGAGCAAGGCATGAGTCAGACTAATCAACAAGGAGAACAGAGAGTGTCAGGAAGTATGACGCAGGGCACATGGCGTGATTACTGCCGCCTGATGCGCATTGATAAGCCGATTGGCTCACTGCTGCTGTTGTGGCCAACGTTATGGGCATTGTGGGTCGCGGGAGGGGGAATGCCGTCTGCGAAGATTTTGCTGGTCTTCGTGCTGGGCGTGTTCTTCATGCGTGCCGCCGGTTGCGTGGTGAATGACTACGCTGACCGTAAGTTTGATGGTCACGTAAAACGCACCGCTCACCGGCCATTGCCGAGCGGGGCGATCACCGGCAAGCAGGCGAAAATATTATTCGCCGGACTGGTGCTGGTGTCATTCCTGCTGGTTCTGCTGCTTAACCGCATGACCATTTGGCTGTCTCTGGCCGGACTGGCGCTGGCATGGATTTATCCGTTCATGAAGCGCGTCAGCCATCTGCCGCAGGTGGTTTTGGGCGCGGCGTTTGGCTGGGCAATTCCGATGGCGTATGCCGCTGTGAGCGAAAGTGTGCCGCTTAGCTGCTGGTTAATGTTCGTGGCAAATATCTGCTGGACGGTGGCTTACGATACGCAATACGCGATGGTCGATCGTGACGATGATTTGAAGATCGGCGTGAGATCGACAGCGATTCTGTTTGGTCGTTTTGACACGCTGATCATCGGCCTGCTGCAACTGGCAACGCTGATCCTGATGGGGATTGTCGGTTATCTTTCCCAGCTCAGCGCACCGTTTTACTGGTCGTTGCTGCTGGCTGCTGCGCTGTTTGTGCATCAGCAAAAGCTGATTGCTAAACGTGAACGTGATGCCTGTTTCCTGGCTTTCCGCCAGAACAATTATGTCGGGCTGGTGTTGTTCCTCGGTATTCTGATGAGCCTGTCAGGCTTCAATTTCTAAGTAAGTTAGCCTGCGCGACAACAATTAAAAACGCCCGGACTCTGTAAAAAGTCCGGGCGTTTTGTTTTTTTAATCTGATGTCTGGCGCTAATACGGGTTAATGATCGGTATCGCGTACATCCATCTTCGGTTCAGCCGGTGGCTCCGTTGCTTGCGGCAGCTCAGAAGGCATTCCCGCACTCTCGATAGTTAGCTTGATATCCGGTGTCATCAGGTCGCTGAGCATGAGGTAAATCTCACGCGTTTGTTCCTGAATGGCATCGCCGGTGTCACTGATATAGCCTTCTGCGCGCAGTGTGCCGACCAGCGTCGAGAACACAGCTTTATCGAAGAATTCAGGGGCATTGATACCGTGCAGCACGGATAAACGCTGCGCCATAATCCGGCTCTCTTTTTCCAGTGCCCCGCGGTTGATGCTTGGGTTATTGGTGAGCAGGGAGAAGGTAATCGCGTAACGTTGCAGCGTTTCACGTACGCCAGCCGCCAGCAACTGGAGGGTGCGGATACGGGCCGGATTAAGTGTCAGCTCATCATCTTCAAGGTGAATGATTTGCTGACGCGCCAGTTCCAGCGTCAGAACATCCAGCACTTGTGGCAGCTCAGGCGTATCGAAATGCATAAACAGTTCGGCTTTGAGCATCGGATAAATCAGTTCGACCTGATGCAGTAATTCCGCGCGGCTGACCTGGCGGTGGTGCATCACAATGCTTGAAATCAGTGATGGCAACACCAGCATATGATGGATGTTGTTGCGGTAATACGTCATCAGCACGGCCTGTTCGCGAGGCAGAACGATGATGTCGCCAATGTTGTCTTTCTCAACCTGGAACTTATTCATGTTCAGCGCGTGATCAAGCAACTGGTCAGCGGTCAGATCAGGCACCGTCGAATCCGCGTTGTAAGGCACGTTACGCAGCAATTGCAGATAACAGTCGATTTGCTCGGTCAGCTGTTCGCGTGTCAGTGAACGCTGACGGGAGGCCAGCAGCGCGGTACAACACAAGTTCATGGCATTGGCTGCCGCTGAATTGTTGATGCGCACCATGATCTGTTCTGCCAAATCCTGCACTGTCGGCGTCAGCCAGCTTGGACGTTGTGCTTCGATCGGGTCGATGGCTTCACGCCAGGTTGGCACGTTCTGGTTCAGGTAAGTGGTCAGATGCAGCGGCTCACCGAAGTTCACGTAACCCTGGCCGAGGTTACGCAGCTTGCGCAGCCCGTTCAGCATCTGTGTCAGGCTTTCTTTCTCTTTGGTCGCACCGCGTAATTCTTTCGCGTACGTACCCACTTCCATGACGTGCTCATAACCGATGTAAATCGGTACCAGCGTAATCGGACGTGAACCGCCGCGCAGCATGGCCTGAATGGTCATGGCCAGCGTGCCCGTTTTCGGCTCCAGCAGACGCCCGGTTCGCGAACGCCCCCCTTCCACAAAGTATTCCACCGAATAACCGCGGCTGAACAGTTCGCCCAGATATTCACGGAAAACCGTCGAATAGAGCTTGTTGCCTTTAAAGGTTCGACGAATAAAGAACGCACCCAGACGGCGGAAAATCGGGCCAGCCGGCCAGAAATTCAGGTTGATACCGGCGGCAATATGCGGCGGTACCAGACCCTGATGATAGAGCACGTAAGACAGCAGCAGATAGTCCATGTGGCTGCGGTGGCAAGGCACATACACAATTTCCTGACCGTCCAGCGCTAACTGGCGTACACGCTCGGCATTATTAACGTTGATGCCTTTGTACAAACGGTTCCACGTCCAGCTCAGCACACGGTCAGAGAGGCGCACGGCTTCATAAGAGAAGTCAGCAGCAATCTCTTCCATCAGGGCGATGGCGTTTTGTTGGGCTTTTTCGTGGGAAATTTTCTTGCTGCGGGCTTCGTCTTCAATCGCTTTCTCAATGGCTTTTGAGGCCAGCAATTTATTGAACAAATCCTGACGTGCCGGAAGACGCGGACCAACCGCAGCCAGACGCTGACGGGAGAAATGCATCCGCGCCACACGTGCCAGTTTTTGAGCAATCGTCTTATCTGTGCCGTGTTCCGTCGCCATATAACGCAGGGAAACGGTATTGGAGAAACGGACGAAACTGTCCCGCCCCAGCCACAGCACAGCGAAAAATTTCTGGATACCGTTCAGCACGCGCAGATGCGGCGTGTCGTCCTGACCTTCACGGCCCGGTGCACGACCAAACATTACCGACACCGGCAACATCTGAATGTCTAAATCCGGATTATTGCGGTGCAAATCAAGGTAGTCGTGGAACAGCTTTACGGACTCCTGCTTCGGCGTGTAATAAGAGAATACGCGCGGGCCTTCGGCTATAAAGACATGGCTTGGTAGCAGGGTTCCGTCAATTTCCAGCGGAATAAGAGGATCAGGCAGATTCTGCGCCAGACATTGCGCACGCAACGTCAGCAAATCGGCTTTGGAATTATAAGGTAATACGTACAAAATCGGCCGCGTCGGGTCTAAATGCAACTCGGTAACCGGATCTGAAGGTATGACCTTGCTCTTTACCAGCAATGAGAGTGGTAAATTCAATAATGTGTAATAAAGTCTACGCCAACCTGACATAAAAACGTGAAGCCTCTTGTTAGCAATTTCGCCGCAAGGATACCAGAAAGATCCGTGGAGATCTGTGGTCATATAAAAGCTAAAATGCTGCAAACACTCTAAGGATCAGTACCCGAAATGGCGAACCAAGTCACCGGATTTACCCGAATTTATAAAGCGGCCGGCTATTCCTGGAAAGGATTCAAAGCGGCATGGCAAAACGAAGCGGCATTTCGCCAGGAGGCCAGCGTCGCTATCCCGTTAATTTTGCTATCTTTCTTGCTTGATGTCAGCACCATTGAACGTATCCTGCTGGTGGGATCCGTCGTGCTGGTCTGTGTCACGGAGTTGCTCAACAGCGCGGTGGAATGTGCAATAGACCGCATCGGGCCTGAGTTTCATGTGCTTTCCGGTCGCGCAAAAGATATCGGCTCTGCTGCCGTACTTCTGACCATCATATTGGCGATTTTTGTCTGGGTCAGCATCTTTTGGTCGCGATGGTTCTGATTTGGAATCTGCATTCCAGGAATCAACGTTATGCCCTGTTTTTATTCAATCTTAGGTTTTCATTGACCGTTTAGCTGTATATACTCACAGCAAGACTGTATAAACAACCAGGGGGCGGAATGAAAGCTTTAACGACCAGACAACAAGAGGTCTACGACCTTATTCGCGATCATATCTCCACCACCGGTATGCCACCAACCCGCGCAGAGATTGCATCACGTCTGGGGTTCCGTTCTCCCAATGCGGCGGAAGAGCATCTTAAAGCGCTGGCGCGTAAAGGTGTTATTGAGATTGTTTCCGGTGCATCACGCGGCATTCGTCTGCTGATGGAAGAAGAAGAAGGTTTACCGCTGATTGGCCGCGTTGCCGCCGGTGAACCGCTGCTGGCGCAGCAACATATCGAAGGGCACTATCAGATCGATCCGGCAATGTTTAAGCCGAGCGCCGATTTCCTGCTGCGTGTCAGCGGTATGTCGATGCGTGATATTGGTATCCTTGACGGCGATCTGCTGGCCGTGCATAAAACGCAAGACGTGCGTAATGGTCAGGTTGTGGTGGCCCGTATTGATGATGAGGTCACCGTGAAACGCCTGAAAAAACAAGGCAGTGTGGTGCAGTTATTGCCTGAGAACAGCGAGTTTCAGCCGATCGTGGTGGATTTGCGCGAGCAGAATTTCAGCATTGAAGGCTTAGCCGTAGGTGTTATCCGCAACGGCGACTGGATCTGACCTTCGTACTTCGAGCTATCTCTGCGTTGGCTGCCTTCGCGAACCCCGGTCACATACTTGTGTATGCTCCCGGCGTTCGCTTAGTTGCCGCCTTGATATAACGCGAATTACTCGGTCAGATATGACTAAGTCAGAAATTGCTGTGTCAGATAGACAAGACTAAAACTAATTGAATATGGATGGCGGCCGCCTCTGGCATCCATGTGAATTCAAAGAGAAATGCGTTTCTCTCATCATCGCCCCTTTCGGGGCGATGTCATTTACAGGCATAACCTGAACCTCCGGCATGAGATTCTCTATGCAACATCATTCCCTGCGACACACACTCAAAAACACCTTTTTAAGCCCTGCCGATAAAGCGCTCTGGATGCTGGCATTGCCGATGATTTTTTCCAATATCACGGTGCCGCTCCTCGGCCTGGTGGATACCGCAGTGATCGGTCATCTCGACAGCCCGGATTATCTCGGCGGCGTGGCTGTGGGTTCGATGATCACCACTTTCCTTTTTATGCTCTTACTGTTTCTGCGGATGAGTACCACCGGCATGACCGCTCAGGCGCTGGGCGCGAAAGATAATCAGCTTCTGGCGCGTGCTTTTGTACAACCCTTCCTTCTGGCTGTACTGGCGGGCGTCATTATTGTGGTATTCCGTCATCCGCTGATGGAGCTGGCGTTTCACATTGTCGGCGGCAGCCAGCCCGTGCTTGAACAGGCGAGGCTGTTTATCGAAATCCGCTGGTTCAGCGCCCCGGCTTCATTGGCGAATCTGGTGATCCTCGGGTGGTTGCTCGGCATTCAGTACGTTCGCGGGCCGGTGATTTTGCTGATTGCCGGGAATTTGCTGAATATCATTCTGGATCTGTGGCTGGTGATCGGGCTGGGCTGGAACGTGCGTGGCGCAGCCATGGCGACGGCAAGCTCCGAGTATTTCACGCTACTCATCGGGCTGTATTTCGTCTGGCGGGTGATGAAACGACGCGGTATCACCGGCGCAGAAATCACCTCCGCGTGGCGTGGTAATTTGCGCCGTCTTCTCGGGCTTAACCGCGACATCATGCTGCGCTCATTACTGTTGCAGCTTTGCTTTGCATCGCTGACCGTTCTGGGCGCGCGGCTGGGCAGCCACATTGTGGCGGTCAACGCCGTGTTGATGAACCTGCTGACATTTACCGCGTTTGCACTTGACGGTTTTGCTTATGCTATCGAAGCGCATTCCGGTGAGGCATTCGGTGCCCGCAACCGCGAAAAACTGCTGAATGTCTGGCATGCCGCGTGTCGTCAGGCCGGGCTGGTTGCGCTGTTTTTTGCTCTGATTTACGCGCTGGCGGGTGGGGCGATCATTGATGCGCTGACATCATTACCGGAATTGCGTGAGCTGGCGGACCGATATCTTGGCTGGCAAATTATACTGCCGCTGGTGGCTGTCTGGTGCTATTTGCTTGATGGCATGTTTATCGGCGCAACGCGTGGGCGGGATATGCGAAACAGCATGCTGGTGGCGGCGCTGGGGTACGGGCTGACATTGTTCACTTTACCGCTGCTGGGCAATCATGCGTTGTGGCTGGCGCTGACGGTATTCCTCGGGTTACGCGGGATTTCACTGGGCTGGATATGGCGTCGTTACTGGCGGCATGACACATGGTTTTCGTCTCCGTCGCACTGATTTTTCAGCTATTTTCAAAGAAATAAGCGCAGCTTTGTCGTTATTTCATGCTTTAGATTAATCCTAATAGTGGTTTTTATCCCTGTTTAAGGAGGATTAATCGAGATTCTCTACTAACCTTTAAAGTGTTAAGGACGAGCTGCAAGACGAAATGCAGTTCATAAAACCCAAGGTAACAGGAGATATTTTATGAATAAGGACCAAGCCGACGGTAACTGGAAGCAGTTCAAAGGGAAAGTGAAAGAACAATGGGGCAAACTGACTGATGACGACCTGACAGTGGTTGAAGGTAAACGTGATCAGTTAGTCGGTAAAATTCAGGAGCGTTACGGCTATCAAAAAGATCAGGCCGAGAAAGAGCTCAATGAATGGGAAACCAAAAACAAATATCACTGGTAAGACGCGACTCCCCCTCGCGTGCCAGTGACGTATCCTGAGATTTAGCTGCTCCTACCCGGAACGCTTCAGGATACGGGTACACGGATGTACCCAACCTCTTCTCTGTACAAAACATCCTCCTCTTACGAGTCACCTTCAAAACCTTAAAACCCGATCATTCAGCGTTTTTTCACCACAATACTGTGGTCGTGATCGCAATGGTCATGGCTGTCGCAGGTTTCTACTACTTTGCATTCTGCACATAAGCCATGCGCTTCAACGACGGAATGGCGAAGCTCAAATCCGGATTCTAATGACAGTTTTGCCAGACGCTCTTCAATGCCGTCGGTGGTTTTTTCGGTAACTAACCCGCAGCGGTCGCAGATAAACAGCGCAGAAGTATGGCTCGGCTCTTCAAAATGATGGCAGAGAACATAGCTGTTTGCGGATTCAACACGGTGAATAAATCCCTGTTCCAGCAGAAAATCCAGCGCCCGGTAAACGGTCGGTGGTTTCGCCTGAGGTTCGCTTACGCGCAATAGATCCAGCAAGTCATAGGCGCTGATCGCACCGGGTTGTTGCGTCATCAGGCGCAGTACTTCCAGCCGCTGCGGCGTCAGGCGAACATTGCGCTGCTGGCAAAGTTCTTCAGCTTGTGAAAGTAATTTTTCCGGATTATTCAGGGTCATAGCAACGGTCTCTGAGCGCAGATTGGAATGAATAGGCCACATCATGCGACCACCGATGATTTTATCATGCTTGCACCAAAACGACGAATTATGCGCCATTCAGATGTGATGCAACGTCGGCATCCGCCTGCTCAGCGGCACAAGATGCCGAATCTTTGTTCTGTGGTATAATCAGCGATTACCTTCCCTCTGGCGCGAAGCGGGGGGAGCGTCACGAACCCCTTCAGCGAATGTCAGGCCGATGTCAGAAACTCAACACGTAATGCCCCAGACCACTCCCTTTTCCGCCCAGCGTTTTTCCGTTGCGCCGATGCTCGACTGGACCGATCGCCACTGCCGCCATTTTCACCGGCTGATGACCGGCCAGACGTTGCTGTATACCGAAATGGTCACGACCGGCGCCATTATTCACGGCAAAGGGGATTATCTCGGGTTTGGCGATGCAGAACATCCGGTGTCTTTGCAGCTTGGTGGCAGCAATCCGGCTGATCTGGCGCATTGCGCAAAACGGGCGGAAGAACGTGGTTATGACGAAATTAACCTCAACGTCGGTTGCCCGTCAGATCGCGTGCAGAACGGCATGTTTGGTGCCTGTCTGATGGGTCAGGCGTCGCTGGTGGCTGACTGCATCAAAGCCATGCGCGACGTAGTCTCAATTCCGGTCACGGTTAAAACGCGAATCGGTATTGACAATCAGGACAGCTACGAATTTCTGTGTGATTTCATCCGTCAGGTTTCAGAAAACGGCGGTTGCGATACCTTCATTATTCATGCGCGTAAAGCCTGGCTTTCGGGCCTCAGTCCGAAAGAAAATCGTGAAATTCCGCCGCTGGATTACCCGCGCGTATATCAGCTCAAGCGTGATTTCCCGCACCTGACCCTGGCAATTAACGGCGGTATCAAAACCCTCGAAGAAGCCAAAACGCACCTGCAATATATGGATGGCGTGATGGTGGGGCGTGAGGCTTACCAGAATCCGGGCCTGTTGCTGAATGTGGATCGCGAGCTGTTCGGCTCTGATGCGCCGCTGAAAACCGGGCCGGATATTATCCGCGCGCTGTATCCGTATATCGAAGCGGAACTGAGC
Source organism: Rahnella sp. P4_A8 (assembly GCF_056402435.1). Classification (NCBI taxonomy): domain Bacteria; kingdom Pseudomonadati; phylum Pseudomonadota; class Gammaproteobacteria; order Enterobacterales; family Yersiniaceae; genus Rahnella; species Rahnella sp. P4_A8. The sequence continues at coordinate 30,177 of NZ_JBFUHK010000008.1, forward strand.
AAAGGTACTTACCTCGGCCACATTACCCGCCATATTCTTGGTCTGTTCCAGGGGGTGCCGGGCGCGCGTCAGTTCCGTCGTCATCTGAGTGAGAATGCGCATAAAGCCGGCGCGGGCATTGATGTGGTCGAACAGGCGTTGCAGATGGTTGCTCAGCCGCAGGAAGTGGTGGCGCAGGCATAAAAACAGGGTGAGTAAAATCGCTATCTGTTAGTCAAATTTACTATCTTTTCGCAGGCCATTCGTGCCTGCGAATTATTTTTTCCTTATCATTCAATCAATTATTTATCCCATCACACTGGCATGTTTCTTGTAATGGTTAATGCGTGTTTGGACGCTACGTCTTATCGCACATGGCTTATTAAGGAGCACCTGATGCTGGAAATTCTCTTCGTGCTTGGTTTTTTCTTTATGCTGATGCTGACCGGCATTTCTTTACTGGGTATGGTTGCGGCGCTGGTCGTGGCATTTGCTCTGATGATGTTGGGTGGGTTTTTGGCGATTGTTGTAAAAATGTTGCCGTGGCTGCTTTTGGCCGTGCTTGCGGTCTGGATTTACCGGACATTTTTCCGGCCTGATGAGCCAAAATACCGTCGCCGTCGCTTGCCGTAATAACAGCTTCACTTTATCGATTTTCGTAACTGCATGAAATAATGGGGATTGCTGACTGTGTTCTGAGCGCAAAAAAATGTAACCGTTGCAGTGATAACTTTTGCTTATGTGCTAGCGATCACAAGCTGGGTCAGAATGTGCGGTCAAAATGCATAAATCATATTTTTTAACATGGGTGACTGTTAGGATGGAATTCATTGGCAGCCAGCAGGCTGTAAACCGAATTCATCAAGTCCGCTGAGGCACACAATAGTCGCTTAAGTGACATCGCCCTGTGGATTTACCCGGCAGTACCCTACAGCAGTACCCGTCTGAAATCAGAGGTCGTCTGAGTCAGGCAGTAAAAAAGGCTTTCACAACTGTGAAAGCCTTTTTTGCATTGGTTCAGGGAAACTTTTATGGGATGAGCAGACTTGAACCCTGTGTCACGCGGCTTTCCAGCGTTTCATGCGCGCGTTTTGCCTCGGACAGTGGGAATTTCTGCGCGTCACTGACATCCACTTTTATCGCGCCACTGGCGATCATTGAGAACAGCTCGCTGCTCGCCTCCAGCAGTTCTTCACGGTTAGTCACGTAACCATTCAGGGAAGGGCGCGTCACAAACAGCGAACCTTTTTGATTGAGTATCGCCAGATCCACACCTTTTACCGGGCCGGACGCATTGCCGAAACTGACCAGTAAACCGCGACGTTTCAGGCTGTTTAACGATTTTTCAAAGGTATCTTTGCCGACGGAATCGTAAACCACACCGACTTTTTCGCCGTTCGTCAGTTCCGCCACGCGGGTCGCGATATCTTCTTTCTGGTAGTTAATGGTTTCCCATGCACCGGCCTGTCTGGCGCGTTCGGCTTTTTCATCAGAGCCCACGGTGCCAATCAGTTTTACGCCCAGCGCTTTCGCCCACTGGCAGGCAATCAGGCCTACGCCACCGGCTGCGGCATGGAAAAGAATGGTTTCACCGGCCTGTACTTCATGGGTTTTGCGCAGTAAATAATAAACTGTCAGCCCTTTAAGGAAGGAGGCTGCGGCCTGCTCAAAGCTGATCGCGTCCGGCAAAAGGGCGATTTTTTCCTGTGGTACGTTATGGAATTCGCTGTAAGCGCCGGGCGCGGATTGTGCGTAAACCACACGATCGCCAGGTTTGATGTCCGTTACGCCACTACCGACTTTACTGACTATGCCTGCCGCTTCCGTGCCTAAACCCGCCGGAAAACTGGCCGGTGCGTACAGACCGCTGCGCACATAAGTATCGATATAGTTGATACCGATGGCTTTATTCTCGACCTGGACTTCGTCTGCCTGCGGATCTTGTGGCTGATAATCAACGTATTGCAGAACGTCCGGGGTGCCTGTTTCAGAAAACTGGATGCGCTTTGCCATGTTTTTTCCTCGTGATGGAGTCTGATTTCAACCCTAGGCTAAATGTCAGGGACAATCCAGATTTTCGGCACTAAGGGTTAATACCCTTTTGAAATGGTTTATACTGTCGCGCGAGTCAGGCTCCGATTTTTGGAAACCCGACGCTCATAAAACAGGCGCTTAGAGCAGGAAATAATCCACAGATGGCAGCAAAAAAACCGACCAATCAACAGAACGAAAACCGCGATCGCCAGATGGAAGGGTTGAAACTTCCGCCGCATTCGCTGGAAGCTGAACAATCCGTTCTGGGCGGGCTGATGCTGGATAACGAACGCTGGGATAATGTGGCCGAACGGGTGGTCAGCAATGACTTCTTCAGCCGCCCGCACCGCCTGATTTTTACCGAAATGCAGCGTTTGCTGGAAATGAGCAAACCAATCGACCTGATCACGCTTTCCGAATCGCTGGAACAGAAAGGCGATCTGGATTCCGTCGGCGGTTTTGCGTATCTGGCAGAGCTCTCTAAAAACACCCCCAGTGCGGCGAACATCGGCGCTTACGCTGACATTGTGCGCGAACGTGCTGTTGTCCGGGAAATGATCTCCGTCGCCAATGAAATTGCCGACGCGGGCTATGATCCGCAAGGCCGCAGCAGCGAAGACCTGCTGGACTTAGCCGAATCCCGCGTATTCCAGATTGCCGAAAGCCGCGCCAGTAAAGACGAAGGTCCAAAAAGTATCGACCGTATTCTGGAAAGCACGGTCTCCCGTATCGAAGAGCTGTTCCAGCGCCCGCATGACGGCGTAACCGGCGTTTCAACCGGCTATGCTGACCTCGACAAGAAAACCGCAGGCTTGCAAAAATCTGACCTGATCATTGTGGCGGCGCGTCCGTCGATGGGTAAAACCACTTTTGCGATGAACCTCGCAGAAAATGCCGCGATGATGCAGGATAAACCGGTCTTAATCTTCAGCCTTGAGATGCCCGGCGACCAGATCATGATGCGTATGCTGGCGTCGCTTTCGCGCGTCGACCAGACCAAAATCCGTACCGGCCAGCTCGATGATGAAGACTGGGCACGTATTTCCAGCACCATGGGGATTCTGCTCGAAAAACGTAACATGTATATCGATGATTCGTCCGGGCTGACGCCAACCGAAGTTCGTTCGCGTGCGCGACGTATCTTCCGTGAGCACGGCGGCCTGAGCCTGATCATGATCGACTACCTCCAGCTGATGCGCGTTCCGGCGTTGTCTGATAACCGTACGCTGGAAATTGCCGAAATCTCCCGCTCGCTCAAAGCGCTGGCGAAAGAATTGCAGGTGCCGGTGGTGGCGCTGTCGCAGCTTAACCGAAGCCTGGAGCAACGTGCGGATAAACGCCCGGTCAACTCCGACTTACGTGAATCCGGCTCCATCGAGCAGGACGCCGACTTAATCATGTTCATCTATCGTGACGAGGTTTATCACGATAACAGTGAAGAAAAAGGCATCGCGCAAATCATCCTCGGTAAACAACGTAACGGCCCGATCGGTACCGTCCGCCTGACCTTTAACGGTCAGTGGTCGCGATTTGATAACTATGGCGGCCCGCAATACGACGAGGATTAACTTCCCGGGTTTTGAATTTATCCCTCCCCTTTCACAAGGGGAGGCTAGGTGGGGTTTGGTTCTCAGCCTTGCTATCAGAAACTCTCAAATTCATGCAAAGGACTCAAAATGAAAGCGGCTACGGCTGTCATTGATCGCCGCGCTCTGCGACACAATCTGCAACGGGTGCGTCATCTGGCGCCACAAAGTCGTCTGGTTGCGGTAGTGAAAGCAAACGCTTATGGGCACGGTCTGCTGGAGACGGTGCATAGCTTGCAGGATGCCGATTATTACGGCGTTTCCCGGCTTAGCGAAGCGCTGATGCTGCGTAAAGCCGGTGTGGTAAAACCCATCCTCCTGCTCGAAGGTTTTTTCTCCGCCAGCGAATTACCGTTGCTGATTGAACATCAGCTTGATACCGCTGTTCACAGCCTCGAACAGCTTGATGCGCTGGAAAGTGCTGACCTCGCGCGTCCGCTGAATGTCTGGCTGAAAATCGATACCGGTATGCACCGTTTGGGCGTTCATCCGGCACAGGCCGATGCATTTTATCAGCGTCTGAGTGCCTGCAAAAACGTGGTTCAGCCGGTCAATATGATGAGCCATTTCTGCCGCGCGGACGAACCGGAAAGCAACGCCACACCGAAACAGCTGAACTGTTTTAATGAATTTGCCGAAGGCAAGCCGGGACAAAAATCTATTGCGGCTTCCGGCGGTATTTTGTTGTGGCCGGAATCGCATATGAACCTGGTCCGCCCCGGCATTATTTTGTACGGCGTATCGCCAATGGAAACCGGAACGGCCAGCGATTTCGGGCTGAAACCGGCAATGACACTGACTTCCAGCCTGATCGCCGTGCGTGAACATATTGCCGGTGAGCCGGTCGGTTATGGCAGCACCTGGGTCAGCGATCGCGACACTCGTCTGGGCGTGGTGGCGATGGGATATGGCGACGGCTATCCGCGCAGTGCGCCGAACGGTACGCCGGTTTTGGTCAATGGTCGGGAAGTGCCGGTTGCCGGGCGTGTGTCGATGGATATGATCACTGTCGATTTAGGGCCAGATGCGACCGATAAGGTCGGCGATGAAGTGATTTTCTGGGGCGGGAAATTACCGGTTGAGCGCATTGCGCAGGCAACCGGTATCAGTGCTTATGAGCTGATTACCCAGCTCAGCGAGCGCGTTGCCCGCGTTTATATTGGCGACTAAGTCTTACTTTTTCACGGCCAGCCACTGACTGACGATCTTCTGATATTCACCAGTGGCTTTGCTCAGGTGCAGCCACTGGTCGACATACATCTTCCAGCTCACGTCATCACGCGGCAGCATGTAAGCCTTTTCGCCATATTGCAGCGGCTTCTTCGGGTTTACCGCACACAGTTTCGGGTAATGTTTCTGCTGAAACAGCGCTTCCGAAGCATCCGTAATCATTACATCCGCTTTCTTATCCACCAGCTTCTGGAAGATGGTCACGTTATCGCTCAGGGTCAGCGTGCCTTTTGGCAGATGGCTGTGTACGAAGGCTTCATTGGTACCGCCTGCCGGTTCAATCAGGCGCACGGAGGCACGGTTTAACTGCTCAACCGTCTGGTACTGACGCACATTTTCGCAGCGCACCAGGGGGATTTTGCCGTCCTGATCCAGTACGTTGGCAAACCAGGCTTTTTGCTGGCGTTTCAGCGTGACCGAAATCCCGCCCATCGCGATATCACAATGCCCTGCGCTCATTTCGTCCGGCAGAGATTTCCAGGTGACCGGTACCCAGTTCACTTTCACATCCAGACTCGCCGCCAGCGATTCCGCCATTGCAATATCAATGCCTTCATACTCACCGTTTTCTTTCAAAAATGTATACGGTTTATAGTCGCCGGTGGTGCAGACATTCAGCGAGCCTTTCTGTAATACGCGTTCAAGGCGTGAAGATGCCGGCTCTGCTTTTGCGAGACCGGGCAAAACTGACAGCAAAACGAGAGAGTAGAATACTTTTTTCATTATTTTTTCCTTGCGTTTAAATCATGCGCAAGTATAAGAAAAAACGGCCGAAAAGTATTTATAACTGGTTATAGTGGGAATGTTTTTTGCAATAAGAATCCACATATAAAAATTAAAGCGACAGGAACACTGCCATGTACAGCATTGATGATTACGATCTGAAAATTCTGACCTTATTACAAACCAACGGAAGACTGACTAACCAGGAATTAAGCGAGCTGGTCGGACTGTCAGCATCACAGTGTTCACGCCGCCGGATTGGTCTGGAACAGGCACAACTCATTCTCGGTTATCATGCCCGTCTGGCACCGGAAGCCCTCGACTTAGGCATGATTGGTCTGATTGAAGTCAGGCTTATCAATCATTTGCCCGCACAGGTCGATGCATTTCACAGCATGCTGGGCGAAGTCGATTCCATTATTGATGCCTATAAAACCACTGGCGATGCGGATTATTTGCTGAAAGTTGCGGTGAAAGATTTAGCCGGTTTAAGCATGTTGATCAGCCAAATTCTGTCAGTCCATAAAAGTGTCGCCCACGTAAAAACATCGGTAGTGCTTAACCGTTTAAAAGAAAACGGCTTATTGACGCTTAGCTGAGAAAAATAAGGGCGTATTTCAGGTGCACTGTTTGGGTGATTTATTTTGGTGCAGACTCACTTTAATGGTGCAATATTTTGAATTAATATGCGTGATCTGTGCATGTAAAGAATAATTAACGCGTCATAAAATCTTATTTTCGATTTTTAATGCAAATTCTATGCGTGAATATTGCCTTAACTCCCCATCTCATTAATTATCTCAAAATCAGTCTTTAGTATTATTATTTTGAGGTACAGGGAATTATGGCAAGTGTAGACGACATCAAACAGCCGGTTGAGCAGCCGCGCATCGGGCACACGCTGGTTGAAGATGCGCTGGCGATCATTATCGGTACGCTGATGGTCTCTTTTGGTGTGGTGATGTTGCGTCAGGTCGGCGCACTGACCGGCGGCACGGCGGGAATGGCGTTTCTGGCGCATTACGTGACGCAGGTATCATTCGGTACGGCCTTTTTTATCATCAACTTACCTTTTTATTACCTCTCTTTTCGTCGCATGGGTCTGCAGTTCACACTGAAAACTTTTGCTGCTGTCGCGCTGGTTTCCGTGTTTTCTGATTTGCATCCGCTGTTTGTTCATTTCGATCATCTTCAGCCGTTTTACGCCACGCTGTTTGCCAATGTGATTATGGGCATCGGCTTCATTGTGCTGTTCCGCCACAAAGCCAGTCTGGGCGGCGTGAACATTCTGGCGCTGTTCCTGCAGGACAAATACGGTATTCGCGCCGGTAAACTGCAAATGGGTGTGGACTGCTGCATCGTGCTGGCATCGCTGTTTGTGGTCAGCCTTGAAATGCTGATTGCTTCGGTGCTGGGCGCGGTGATCGTCAACCTGATCATTGCGATGAATCACCGTCCGGGGCGCTACAGCGTCTGACGAAATGGATAAAAAAATGGCGCAGGGGACTGCGCCATTTTTATGAATGAACCGGCAAGTGTTACGCGCCGAAACCGCCGTCAATTGTCAGATTTGCGCCGGTGATATACCCCGCTTCAGGGCCGGAAATTTCTTCGGAAGAAACGTAGGTGAAGGCCACGCTGGCACCTTCGCGGGCCAGACGCTGAACGATGGCGGCACCGATGCCGCGTGAACCGCCCTGAACGAAAGCGGCTTTACCTTGCAGTGAGTGTTGAGTTGTCATTGGTTTGCTCCGGGAAGAATGAGATGTCCATTTGATCGTAGTTGATGTGAGCGGATCAGCATCTCAGGCGAACGGACGGTTTGATACGCAATGAGTGCCCGAAAATCGACAACATAGTTGTCATCTTTTTTAACGAACTTTGATAGTCTGTGAAACAGTTGCGATGCGCCGGGTTGCCGGATGTGGATCGCAGCGCCACTTAACCAAACCAAGGAGATGTATACCGTGTTCCAACATGTCGATGCCTATGCCGGTGACCCGATTTTGTCGCTGATGGAAAGCTTCAAGACCGATCCGAGACAAGATAAGGTAAACCTGAGCATCGGTCTTTATTACGACGAGCAGGGTATTATTCCGCAACTGGCGGCAGTGGAAAATGCAGAGCAACAACTGAACGCCGGGCCACAGGCCGCGTCAGTCTATCTGCCAATGGAAGGTCTGCCCGCATACCGCGCAGGCATTCAGGAATTGCTGTTTGGTGCCGATCATCCGGCGCTGAAACAACAGCGTATTGCGACCATTCAGACCGTCGGCGGTTCCGGCGCACTGAAAGTCGGTGCTGATTTCCTGAAGTTTTATTTCCCGAATTCAGAAGTTTACGTGAGCGACCCGACCTGGGAAAACCACGTGGCTATCTTTGCAGGCGCAGGCTTCAAAGTGCATACCTATCCGTACTTTGACCCGGAGACGCTGGGGGTAAATTTCCCGGCGATGATTGACCGCCTGAAAACCTTGCCAGCGCAAAGCATTGTGCTGCTGCACCCTTGCTGCCACAACCCGACCGGTTCTGACCTGACGCCAGCGGAGTGGGATCAGGTGATTGAAATCACCAAACAGCGTGAGCTGATCCCGTTCCTCGACATCGCTTATCAGGGCTTTGGCGCGGGCATTGACGATGACGCTTACGCCATCCGGGCGATGGCTGCGGCAGGTGTGAACTGCTTCGTCAGCAACTCCTTCTCGAAAATCTTCTCCCTGTACGGCGAACGTGTCGGCGGCCTGTCTGTGGTCTGTGAAGACAGCGATGCGGCGGGACGTGTACTGGGGCAACTGAAAGCCACCGTGCGCCGTAACTACTCCAGCCCGCCAAGCTTCGGCGCAAAAGTAGTGGCGAAAGTCCTGAGCGACAGCGCGCTGAATGCCCAGTGGAAAGCCGAAGTCGAGAAAATGCGTACCCGTATTCTCGAAATGCGCCACACGCTGGTCGACAGCCTGAAAACCGCCTTGCCGGGCCGTAATTTTGACTACCTGCTGCAACAGCGCGGGATGTTCAGCTACACCGGTTTCAGCGAAGCGCAGGTTGTCCGTCTGCGTGAAGAATTTGGCGTTTACCTGATACTCAGCGGCCGCGTCTGCATGGCCGGTCTGAATCACCACAATGTGAAGCAAGTGGCTGAGGCTTTCGCCGCGGTTCAGTAAATCCCCGTCATACTTCGGGCTGCGTGAGCTTACCGCCTTCCCGCAACCCGAATTATTTAGGGGATAAGATGTTGATTAAGGCCGACAGAAATGTCGGCCTTTTTTATTCCGCGGTACTGACTTTTATCACTTCGACCTGATGGTTTTTCAGCACCTTGAGCAATCCGGCGGGCGGAAGTTCGTCGGTGAACAGCGCCGTGGCCTGTGAGACATTGCCGATTTCGACCGCCGCTGAGGCATGATATTTGGTGTGGTCAGCAGCCAGCAGGATATGGCGTGAATGCGCCATCATGGTTTTCACCACGCTGGCCTCGTTGACATCGAATTCCAGCAGGGCACCGTCGCTTTCAATTGCGCCGACGCTGGTCACCAGATAGTCGGCACGAAATCCGGCGACAAAAGCCGTGGCCGCCGGGCCGATAATGCCACCATTATGCGGGCGCAGCGTGCCGCCAGGCACCATCACCTCAAAGCGCGGGTTCTTATACAAAATATGCGCGACGCGCAGACAATTGGTGATAATCCGCAGCCGGTTATGATTGAGCAGCGAATGCGCGACCTGCTCGACTGTGGTGCCAATGGTGATAAACACCGTTGAGCCGTCGGGGATGTAATCGGCGATGGATTCCGCAATGGCTTTTTTCTCTTCCGTCCAGGAAATCTCGCGCTGCTCAAAGGCGGTATTGACCACACTCGAGGCCCGCCCCGCGCCACCGTGATGGCGCGTGATCAGCCCCTGATCGCTGAGCTTGCGGATATCGCGGCGGGCGGTTTGGGTCGAGACATCCAGTAACGCCGCCAGTTCTTCAATGTTCATGTAACCACGCTCGGCAATCAATGCGAGCAGTTGATCGTGGCGCGGATTACCGGTCAGTTCAGTAAGACTCATGGATACATCCTTTAAAATGAGCGTCTGAGTCGTATTCTATACAGAAAGTGACAAAAAAGACCGGGCCTGATCACAGTCAGGTATCCCCGCACGGCCACCCGGCCGGGTACATTTCAGTGCAGCAACGCCGCTGGCAAAGCGCACGGCTTCGGCGGGCGACGCTCCATGGGCCAGACTGACCGCCAGTGCGCCGTGAAAAACATCCCCTGCGCCGGTGATGTCCACTACGTTGACGGCAAAACCCGGCTGATGATGCAGACGGTCATTTTCCAGCCAGAGACAACCTTGCCCGCCCTGCGTGACATACACATGACCATTTGTGAGCGTTTGGGCGTCAACTAACGCAGAACCGGCGTCCGTTTTTCCGGTCAGCCGTTGCAAACCGGGCGCGGAAAAGGCGCTGTGGTCGCTTAACGCCACCAGTTCGGCGATATCCTGTGGCGTCACATCGGCATCCAGCACGGTGAGCACACCGGACTGGCGCGCCAGGGTAAACGCCTGCTTCGCGCCGTCATGCCAGCGCACATCAGCCAGCACTACATCCCACTGGGAAAAGTCGATGGCTTGTAACCACTCGGCGGAAACGGGTAAATCCGGGCTGGGATAATTGATGATGATCCGCTCACCTTTGTTGTCCACCAGAATGGCGGATTGCGAAGAACGGGCCTGCTCAACGCGACGGACATAGCGGGTATTTACCCCCAGGGATTCCAGCTCCGCGAGCAGCCGGTTGCCGGTATCGTCATCGCCCACGCGACCAATAAAGTCCACCTGTGCGCCCAGTCTGGCCGCCGCCACCGCAGCCGTGGCCGCCGGACCGCCACCCACTTCATGATATTTTTCAGCGACATACTTCCCTCCTTCCGCAGGCAGTTCTTCAACGTAATAGATCCGGTCCATCACGGTAATTCCGACACAGGCGATACGAATCATGGCTATTCCTTAAGCGTGTTTTGATGGGGTTATTTTAATTTAGCGAATTGTTAAAAAAGTGATGGCTGTCAATTTTTTGACCTTAAATTACAAATACGATCAAAAAACGACAAACACAGACACCGCTGATTATCAAAAAGTGACATGGCTGATCAGCACAAAGGAGAGACGGATGGCAAACGTGGCATTTATTGGTCTGGGGCAAATGGGCGCTCCGATGGCGGCCAATCTGATTAAACAGGGACACCGGTTAGCGGTGTTCGATCTCAACCCGCAGACGGTTAACTCACTGATACAACAGGGGGCAACGGGCAGCAAGAGCGCGGCAGAAGCGGCGGCGGGCGCAGAATTTGTCATTACTATGCTGCCCAACGGCGATCTGGTAAGTGAGGTTTTATTTGGCCGTGATGGTATTTGCGAAACCCTGAGCCCGTCCGCGCTGGTTATTGATATGTCGACTATCCATCCGTTACAGACCGACAAGCTGATTGCGCAGATGCATGAAAAAGGTTTCAGCATGATGGATGTGCCGGTGGGCAGAACCTCTGATCACGCAGTGGCCGGTACCTGGCGGCACGGCAGAACAGGTTGAGCGCGCGAGGCCAGTGTTGATGGCGATGGGCTCGGAGCTGATTAACGCGGGCGGGCCGGGCAAAGGCATCCGCGTCAAGCTGATCAATAACTACATGAGTATCGCCCTGAATGCGCTCTCCGCCGAAGCCGCCGTGCTGTGCGAAGCGCTGGATCTCTCTTTTGATGTGGCGCTGCAGGTAATGAGCGGCACCCCGGCCGGAAAAGGCCACTTCACCACCTCATGGCCGAACAAAGTGCTGAAAGGTGATTTGTCACCGGCCTTCATGATTGACCTCGCCCATAAAGACCTCGGTATCGCGCTGGACGTCGCTAATCAGTTGCATGTGCCGATGCCGCTCGGTGCGGCTTCCCGCGAAGTGTACAACCAGGCGCGTGCCGCCGGGCGCGGGCGTCAGGACTGGACCGCCATTCTTGAGCAGGTGCGCACCAGCGCCGGTCTGGCTCAGAAAACACATCCGTAACGCATTAACCAAGGAAAGTTAAATGACTCATTACAGCCTTAACGATATCACCCGTCCGTCCGGCGGCTTCGCCATGCTGGCGGTCGATCAGCGTGAAGCGATGCGCTTAATGTTCGCGGCAGCCGGCGCGAAAGCCCCGGTCGCCGATCAGGTGCTGACTGATTTTAAAGTCAATGCCGCGCGGATTTTATCGCCGTACGCCTCGGCGATTCTGGTCGATCAGCAGTTCTGTTACCGCCAGATTGTTGAGCAACAGGCCATCGCGAAAAGCTGCGCCATGATTGTCGCGGCAGACGAATTTATTCCGGGCAACGGCATTCCGGTGGACAGCGTGGTGATCGATAAAAGTGTGGATCCGCAACAGGTCCGGGAAAACGGCGGTAAGGCGCTGAAATTACTGGTGCTGTGGCGCAGCGATGAAGATCCGCAGCAACGTCTGGCGATGGTGAAGGAATTTAATCAGCGCTGCCATGCACACGGGCTGCTGAGCATTATCGAGCCGGTGGTCAGGCCGCCGCGTCGTGGCGACAAATTTGACCGCGAACAGGCGATTATCGATGCCGCAAAAGAACTCGGCGACAGCGGCGCTGATCTTTATAAAGTCGAAATGCCACTCAGCGGGCGCGGTACGCAGGCTGAACTGCTACGTGCATCGCAACACCTCAATGAACATATTCATATGCCGTGGGTGATCCTCTCCTCCGGTGTTGATGAAAAACTCTTCCCGCGCGCGGTCAGCGTCGCCATGACGGCGGGCGCGTCCGGTTTCCTCGCAGGCCGTGCGGTCTGGTCATCCGTGGTCGGTTTACCTGATACCGAACTCATGCTCAGGGATGTTTCCGCGCCGAAATTACAGCGCCTGGGCGACATTGTGGACGAGATGATGGCGCGCCGCCGCTAACGAAAGGAGTGGAAAATGAAATGGTTTAACACGTTGAGCCACCACCGCTGGCTTGAGCAGGAAACCGACCGGATCTTCGATTTTGGCAAAAATGCCGCTGTGGCCACCGGCTTTGGCTGGCTGGGCAATAACGGCCAGGTCCGGGCAGAGATGGGCACCCATTTGTGGATCACTGCCCGCATGCTGCACGTCTATTCCGTTGCCGCAGGCATGGGCCGTCCCGGTGCGTATGCGCTGGTGGATCACGGCATCCGTGCCCTCAACGGCGCGCTGGCGGATAAACAATACGGCGGCTGGTACGCCTGCGTAAATGATGAAGGCGTGGTGGATGCCTCGAAACAAGGTTATCAGCATTTCTTTGTTTTGCTGGGCGCCGCCAGCGCGGTCACCACCGGCCATCCTGAGGCCAGAGCGTTACTCGATCAGGCCATCGGCGTGATCGAAAAGTATTTCTGGAGTGAAGACGAACAGATGTGTCTCGAGTCGTGGGATGAAGCCTTCAGCGAAACCGAAGCCTATCGCGGCGGCAATGCGAATATGCACGCCGTCGAAGCTTTCCTGATTGTTTATGACATCACGCACGAACGCAAATGGCTGGATCGCGCATTGAGGATTGCCTCGGTCATTATTCATGACGTCGCCCGGCCCGGCGAGTATCGCGTTAATGAACATTTCGATACGCACTGGAACCCGATCCGCGATTACAACAAAGATAATCCGGCGCACCGTTTCCGCGCTTACGGCGGCACGCCGGGGCATTGGATCGAATGGGGACGGCTGATGCTGCATCTGCATGCCGCGCTGGAAGCCCGTTTTGAAACGCCACCAGCCTGGTTGCTGGAGGATGCCAAAGGGCTGTTCCACGCCACCCTCCGCGATGCCTGGGCACCGGATGGCGCAGACGGTTTTGTTTATTCCGTTGACTGGGACGGGAAACCCATCGTGCGTGAACGCGTGCGCTGGCCGGTTGTGGAGGCAATGGGCACCGCGTATGCACTGCACTGCGTGACCGGCGAGGCGCAATACGAAACCTGGTATCAGACCTGGTGGGATTACTGCGTGAAATACCTGATGGACTACGAAAATGGTTCGTGGTGGCAGGAGCTGGACACTGACAACAACGTCACCACCAAAGTCTGGGACGGCAAACAGGATATTTATCATCTGCTGCACTGCCTGGTGATCCCGCGTCTGCCGCTGGCACCTGGGCTGGCGCCTGCCGTGGCTGCGGGTCTGCTGGACGTTAATGCAAAATAAAAATCACGGAGACCATCATGAGTACCCTACAAAATAAAAATACTCAGATTGAATTTATCGCCGGTAATAACGAATTTTCGCTGATTTATCAACAGCGTCTGATTTTACGTCATACCGCGCAAGCGCCTTGTTTGTGGATTGGCGGCGGCGAAGCGGATATCGATATGTTTCGCGGTAATTTCAGTATTAAAGATCGTCTGAATGAAAAGGTCGCCCTGACAGACGTTAAGATCACTGCGCAACCCGCGGGATGGCACTTACATTTCAGCCGTGGTAATACGCTCAGCGCTACGCTGGTTATCACCACCGATGATAGCGGGCGTTTACAGCTCAACCTGCAAAATGATAACCGCGCACATAACCGCATCTGGTTGCGGCTGGCAGCGCAACCGCAAGATCATATTTACGGCTGCGGTGAACAATTCTCTTACTTTGATTTGCGCGGCAAACCTTTCCCGCTGTGGACCAGCGAGCAGGGCGTCGGGCGCAACAAACAAACCTATGTGACCTGGCAGGCCGACTGCAAAGAGAACGCAGGCGGCGACTATTACTGGACGTTCTTCCCCCAGCCGACCTTTGTCAGCACGCAGAAGGTTTACTGCCATGTTGAAAACAGCGGTTATATGAATTTCGATTTCAGCGCGCCGGACTACCACGAACTGGCCTTCTGGGAAGATAGCGCCACGCTGCGTTTTGAATGTGCCGACGACTATATCAGCCTGCTGGAAAAACTCACTGCGCTGTTGGGCCGCCAGCCGGAATTACCGGACTGGGTATACGACGGCGTGACGCTGGGTACTCAGGGCGGCACGGAAGTCTGCCAGCAGAAACTCGACGTGATGCGCGAAGGCGGCGTGAAGGTCAACGGCATCTGGGCGCAGGACTGGTCCGGTATCCGCATGACCTCATTCGGCAAACGCGTGATGTGGAACTGGAAGTGGAACAGTGAGCTGTATCCGCAACTCGACCAGCGTATTCCTCAGTGGAAAGAAGAGGGCGTGCAGTTCCTTTCTTACATCAATCCGTATGTCGCCAGCGATCGGGATTTGTGTGCCGAAGCCTCAAAAAAAGGCTATCTGACCAAAGATGCCACGGGGGGCGATTATCACGTCGAGTTCGGCGAGTTTTACGCAGGCGTGGTCGATCTGACCAATCCTGCTGCCTATGACTGGTTCAAAAACGTCATCAAAAAGAACCTGATTGAACTGGGATGTAGCGGCTGGATGGCGGATTTCGGTGAATATCTGCCAACCGATACCTTCCTGCACAACGGCGTCAGCGCGGAAATCATGCATAACGCCTGGCCCGCACTGTGGGCGAAATGTAACTACGAAGCCTTGCAGGAAACCGGCAAGCTCGGCGAGGTGCTGTTCTTTATGCGCGCCGGTTACACCGGCAGTCAGAAATATTCGACGATGATGTGGGCGGGTGATCAGAACGTTGACTGGAGCCCGGACGACGGGCTGGCCTCGGTGATCCCGGCGGCCTTGTCGCTGGCAATGAGCGGCCACGGTCTGCATCACAGCGATATTGGCGGTTACACCACGCTGTTCGAGATGAAACGCAGCAAGGAACTGCTGCTGCGCTGGTGCGATTTCAGCGCCTTCACCCCGATGATGCGCACTCACGAAGGCAACCGTCCGGGCGACAACTGGCAGTTTGACGGCGACGCGGAAACCATCGCGCATTTCGCCCGCATGACCGGCGTGTTCACTCATCTCAAACCGTATATCCGGCAGGCCGTGCAACAAAACAGTCAGCGCGGTTTACCGGTGATGCGTCCGTTGTTCCTGCATTACGAAGACGATGCCCGCACCTATACCCTGAAATATCAGTACCTGTTTGGCCGCGATCTGCTGGTGGCACCGGTGCATGAAGAAGGGCGCAGCGACTGGTCGCTGTATCTGCCGCAGGATACGTGGATCAACGCCTGGACCGGGGAAACGCATCACGGCGGCGATATTACGGTGGCCGCGCCGTTAGGACAGCCGCCGGTCTTTTATCGTGCAGACAGCGAGTGGGCAGCGCTGTTCGGTGCATTACGTCACCTCTGATAAGGCTTGCCCGCCGGGGGGAATACATCGCCCCGGCGGGTGAAGGAGAATAATAATGAGTCAGACAACATCGGAAAACCCCGCGACCCTGCGCCTGCCTTTCAGGGAAAAACTGGCCTACGGCATGGGGGATTTAGGCTCCAATATCCTGCTCGATATTGGCACGCTGTACCTGCTGAAATTTTACACTGACGTGCTCGGCCTGCCGGGGACTTACGGCGGCATTATCTTTTTGATCGCCAAATTCTTTACCGCATTTACCGATATGGGCACCGGCATCATGCTGGATTCGCGCCGTAAGATCGGGCCAAAGGGCAAATTCCGCCCCTTCGTATTGTACGCCGCGTTTCCGGTGACGTTGCTGGCCGTCGCCAATTTCGTCGGCACACCGTTTGAGATCACCGGTAAAACCGTCGTGGCAACACTGTTGTTTATGTTGTACGGGCTGTTTTTCAGCATGATGAATTGCTCGTATGGCGCGATGGTGCCTGCTATCACCAAAAACCCGGACGAGCGGGCGTCACTCGCGGCATGGCGGCAGGGCGGTGCCACGCTGGGACTGCTGTTGTGCACTGTCGGTTTTGTGCCGGTGATGAATCTGCTCGAAGGCAGTTCGCAGCGCAGTTATATCTTTGCGGCGACGCTGTTCTCGCTGGTCGGGTTACTGTTTATGTGGCTGTGTTATGCCGGCGTGAAAGAGCGTTATGTCGAGGCGCAGTCCGCCAGTGATACGCAAAAACCGGGGCTGTTGCTGTCATTCCGGGCGATTGCCGGTAACCGTCCGCTGTTCATTCTGTGCATCGCCAATCTCTGCACGCTGGGGGCGTTTAACGTCAAACTGGCGATTCAGGTGTATTACACGCAGTACGTGCTGAATGACCCGATCCTGCTCTCTTATATGGGTTTTTTCAGCATGGGATGCATTTTCATTGGCGTGTTCCTGATGCCTGCCGCCGTCCGGCGATTCGGTAAGAAAAAAGTGTATATCGGCGGTCTGGCGCTGTGGATTGTCGGCGACATCCTTAACTACTTCTATGGCAGCGGCTCGGTCAGCTTTGTCGCGTTCTCCTGTCTGGCGTTCTTCGGATCGGCGTTCGTCAATAGCCTGAACTGGGCGCTGGTGTCCGACACGGTGGAATACGGCGAGTGGCGCACCGGCGTGCGTTCGGAAGGCACGGTCTACACCGGTTTCACCTTCTTTCGCAAAGTTTCACAGGCACTGGCGGGGTTCTTCCCCGGCCTGATGCTGACGCAAATCGGCTATGTGCCTAACGTGGTGCAGTCGGCGGGCACGCAGGAAGGGCTGCGTCAGCTGATCTTCATTTATCCCTGTGCGCTGGCGGCAATCACCATCGTGACGATGGGCTGTTTCTATAACCTCAACGAGAAAATGTACGTGCGCATCGTTGCGGAAATTGAGCAGCGTAAGCAGACGGCATAATGCATTCACTGTAACAGCGCCCTGCGGGGCGCTTTGAGGATCGCCTATGAAGGATTGTCATCACCCTGATCCGCTGACGTTGCGTGAGAAGTGCGCCTATGGAATGGGCGATTTTGGCTCGAACCTGATGTTATGTATCGGGACGCTGTATCTCCTGAAGTTTTATACCGATGAACTGGGCATGCCGGCGTTTTATGGCGGCATCATCTTCCTGGTGGCGAAGTTTTTCACCGCTTTCACCGATATGCTGACCGGCGTGTTACTTGATTCCCGCCGTCATATTGGTGCGCGGGGTAAGTTCAGACCGTTCATTTTGTATGCCTCCGTGCCGGTAGGGCTGATCGCGACGGCGCAGTTTATGGCGAATGATTTCGGCCTGCCGGTGAAAACGGCGCTCGCCACCGTACTGTTTATGTTGTTCGGCTTGTTCTACAGCCTGATGAATTGTTCATACGACGCGATGGTGCCCGCTATCACCAAAAATCCCCATGAACGGGCGCAGCTTGCCGCCTGGCGCCAGGGCGGTGCCACGCTCGGATTATTGTTGTGTACCGTCGGGTTTATGCCGGTACAGGCGTTGTTCGGCAATTCCCCTTCGGTGGGGTATTTCTCCGCTGCCCTGATTTTCGCCACCTGCGGCATTCTGTGTATGGGCTGGTGCTATCGCGGCGTCAGGGAACGTTACGTTGAACTCACGCCTGCGGGACATAAATCCGGCATCCTGCGGTCGTTTCGCGCCATATTTCGTAATCCGCCGTTGCTGGTACTGTGCCTCGCCAATCTGTGTACGCTGGCGGCGTTTAACATCAAACTGGCGATCCAGGTGTATTACACGCAGTACGTGCTTAATGATATTCATCTGTTGTCGTGGATGGGGTTTTTCAGCATGGGCTGCATTCTGGTCGGTGTCTTTCTGGTGCCGGGTTGCGTGAAACGCTTTGGCAAAAAACAGGTGTACCTGGGGGGATTACTGTTGTGGGCAACCGGCGATATGCTTAATTTCCTGTGGGGAAACAGCTCGTTAAGCTTTGTGCTGTTTTCCTGCATGGCATTTTTTGGCACCGCATTTGTCAACAGCCTGAACTGGGCGCTGGTGCCAGATACCGTGGATTATGGCGAATGGAAAACCGGTATTCGTGCCGAAGGCTCGGTGTATACCGGTTATACCTTTTCACGAAAAATATCTGCCGCGCTTGCCGGATTCCTGCCGGGAATTATGCTGACTCAAATCGGTTATATCCCGAATGCGGTGCAGGGCAGCGCGACCTTACTCGGTTTGCGTCAGCTGATCTTTATCTGGCCCTGTGCACTGGCTATCAGTGCGGCGATCATTATGGGCGTATTTTACAAACTCAATGAGGAACGCTTTGCCAGAATCATTGAGGAAATCGGCGCGCGCAAAAAAGGGGAGATTCCAGATCCTGTCACCGGCAAAGAAAAGACGTCTGTGTTAAGCCTGTAAATCGTTCAGGTTTGCTATGGTTAACCGAGGGCACTTTCGTGCTACGTAGCCATCACGTTACAAGGAGAAACCCAAACATGACCAGTTCGGAATTGCTGACCTATTGCATGGGAAAACCCGGTGCGGAGCAAAGTGTTGAAAATCAGCGCGGCGCAAATCAGGTAAAAGTGGGCGACGCGATGTTTGCCATGGTGTGTGAAATTGATGGCCGCGAGGCTATTTCGCTGAAAACCAGCCCTGAACTGGCAGAGCAATTACGGGCAGCACATCCGGATATTGTGCCGGGAGATCATCTCAACAAAGCGCACTGGAATACCGTGTTCCTCGACGGCTCGCTGCCCGATTCACAGTTTTATTATCTGATTGATGATTCCTACCAGTTGGTGGTATCCGGTCTGCCGGAGGCGGTGCGTCAGGAAATTGGCCGCTGATTATCCGGCCAGTTGCCACTGCTGAGGGTTGCAGGAGAGAAGTCCGCCACCTCTGCCCGCCACGGCAGTGCGCCGCGAAAGCGCCACACGCGGGTGATGTCCAGACTCCAGTAACGTTCTGCGCCTGCTGGCCCGGGAATATCCTCCGGCTGCCAGTGGATTTGCGTGTGTCCCTGAAGATGCAACAGGTCACCGTTTTCGAAATCGATAAACAGCAGTGCAGCACGCGGTTCTGCCAGCAAATTCCCCAGCGTATTCATATAACGGTTGCCGCGAAAATCAGGCACCCATAAGCGGTTTCCCACCAGATGCGCAAATCCCGGCTGGCCGCCGCGATGCGACACATCGGCACCGCCGTGCGCGTGGCTGGCGATAAAAAACGTATCGGCGCGGGCAATCAGTGCGCGGGCGTCAGCATCCGGTTCGGTCATATCTTCCCGCGCAGCCAGCGGCAAACTGACGGGCACATCGGCCAGTTTGCGTATCTGGATATACTGCGGACAATTACCAAAACTTTGATCGACGACGATCTCAATGCGGTTTTTATCCATGCGCCCGATCCTGCCGTTCACGCGGTTACGCCGCCGGTTGGAAAAATCGATCCCCAGCCCGCCAATCTGTTTCCCCGGCTGTAAAGCGGCCAGGGCCGGATCGTCCGCCCGTCGCGGCGCATTTATCCGCAAATGGATGTCATCCGGCGTACTGATAAACCCGGCGGGGCCGGTCAGCAGGGTTGCCACCGGCCAGCCGTTTTCGTCCAGTGTTGAGATAAACAGATACGGCAGCGCGGCGAAAAAAAGCCGGTGCTGTTCCGGCATCGCATCGCGGATGCCGTGTGCGGAAACATCAAACCCTGCCATGTCCTGTGCCAGGATTTCGTCTGCATGGAAAGGATGGTTCATCGCGTTTTACCCCACAATTTCAGGCAGTGGCAACGCCGGAAGTGGCGTAAAGCCCGGCAGGTTTTGCACCCGTTTCAGCCAGCGGCGAATCGCCGGGTAATCCGCCAGCGAAACGCCGCCTTCCGGAGCCGTCGCCACATAGCTGTAACAGGCCAGATCGGCAATGGTGGCCCGCTCCGTCGCCAGAAACTCGCGGCTTTCCAGATGCTGTTCAAGCTGTGGCAGAAACTTTGCCGTCACGGCCAGCGCGCTTTCATAAGATTCCGGTGCGGCGAACTGTTTCACCATACGGGCAGATGCCGGGCCGTAACGCACTTCACCGGCGGCGCGGGACAACCATTTTTGCACCTCAGCGGCCTGCACCGGATCTTCCGGCAACCAGTGGCTGTCGGGCGCGTAACGTTTCACCAGATACACCAGAATCGCATTACTGTCGGTGACAACGAGTTCGCCGTCGGTCAGCACCGGCACCTGCTGCAGCGGATTTAACTGCGCGAATTCGGCGGTTTGACGAATGTCTTTGCCGCCGTCTTTGTTCTCAAAGGGCAGGCTGAGCATGTTCAGCAACAGAGTTACGCGGTGGCAATGGCCGGAAAGCGGTGTGCTGTAAAGTTGAATGGCTGGCATGGAATGTCTCCTTTATGGGTCTGGCGTCAAGATTACTCTTGCATCAAATGATTGGGATCCACGAAGATTGAAATTGAGCGTTTCACCTGGTGGAAGAATCTATGGACCGTTTAGATGAAATGGCGATTTTTGTCGCTGTACTTCAGTATGGCAGCCTGGCGGAAGCTGCCCGTAAACTTCACCGTTCTCCTCCGGCGATCACCCGCGCCATTGCTTCGCTGGAACACCGGTTCGGCGCAAGGCTGGTCGAGCGCACCACGCGCAGTCTGGCGCCGACAGAAGCAGGCGCACGGCTGGCGGAAAAAGCGCGACTGCTGCTCAGCCAGTATCAGAACGCGGTAGAAGATACCGCGGAAACCCAGCTCAGCGGCTTGCTGCGCATCACCGCACCGGTACAGTTTGGTCGTAAACACGTCGCGCCGCTGGTGATGGAATTTCTGGCGCAACATCCTGATATGCAAATCGAAATGATGTTAAATGACCGTAATCTGGATCTGATTGACGAAGGGTTAGATCTGGCGGTGCGCATCGGTCATCAGGAAGATTCAGGCAAAGTCGCCCGTAAGGTTGCGCAAGTCACCCGCGTTCTGGTCGCCAGTCCGGCGTATCTGGCGCAGCATGGCGAACCACAGCATCCGTCGGAACTCGCTTCTCATCAGACGGTGATGGGCACGCTGCGCACCCAAATCCGTGAATGGCGTTTCGGGCCGAATGAGGACGATTTGCGCGTGCGGCTGTCGCCACGTTTGCTTTCCAACGATGTGGAATCGCAACTGCTGGCGGTGCGCAGCGGGCAGGGGATAGCACGGTTATTGTCGTATCAGGTCAGGGATGATGTGCAGGCAGGCCGTATGGTGCGGCTGCTGAAGGATTTCGAACCTTTGCCGTTGCCGGTACAACTGGTGGCGCAGCAGGTACAGCAAATGCCACGCAAGGTACGGACTTTCTGGGATTTTGCTTATCAGCGGCTGAGTGCACTGCCGCAGCTTCATGCTTTAGATGCATCTTCGGAACAGTGACGCCGATCACGCTCGCTGGCGGTAAAAATAACCTACTCTGAGAGTTGTGCAAAAACAGTGAGTTACTTGAGGACAGGTTGTCCGTTTGCTCACGCCAACCCAGAAGGAAAGGATGATGACCCGTAACCGGCTGAATCTTGCCACGCTTTTGATTCTGGCGCTCAGCGCGCCGTTCCCGCTGACCGTCTCTGCGCAAAGCTTGCCGCAGGATCCTGATGCGTCGGTGCCTGCGAAAAATTACATCACGGCGGTGAATCCTGATTTAACCATCACTTACCGGCTGTATGCGCCGACTGCCGAACATGTCGATGTGGTGACCGGTGCCACGCCGGTGACCTACATTCCGCATCAGATGACCAAGGACGATAAAGGTGTCTGGAGCTGGACATCGGGTGCACAGAAGCCTGATCTCTATGAATATTTCTTCAACGTGGATGGCTTGAGGATTGCCGATCCTGGCAGTGCAATGCCCAAGCCACAGCGTCAGGTGAATACCAGTTTGATCCTGGTGCCCGGCAGTATTCTTGATGTGAAAAACGTGCCGCACGGCGAAGTCCGTACGCTGACCTATCATTCCGCCGCGCTGAATTCCGAACGTCAGGTCGCGGTGTGGACGCCACCGGGTTACACCGAGGCTTCACAGCCGTTGCCGGTGCTGTATTTCTATCACGGCTTTGGCGACACCGGTCGCTCGGCGCTGAATCAGGGGCGCATTCCGCAGATCATGGATAACCTGCTGGCGGAGAAAAAAATCGTGCCGATGCTGGTGGTCATTCCGGATACCGAAACCGACGCCAAAGGCGTGGTGCCTGAAGATTACGTCACCAAAGATCGCCGCAAAGAGTTTTATCCGCGCAATGCTGCCGCCGCAGATAAAGAGCTGACCGGTGATATTATCCCGCTGATTTCTAAAACCTTCCGTGTGCGTGATGACGCAACCGGACGCGCGCTGGCCGGGCTTTCACAAGGCGGTTATCAGACGCTGGTCAGTGGCATGACGCATCTCGACCAGTTTGGCTGGCTGGCGACACTCAGCGGTGTCAGCACCACCACCGTACCCAATGCGGATGTGGCGAAACGCTTAGCTGAACCGGAAAAAATCAATGCACAACTGAAAAATTTCACCGTGGTTGTCGGCGAGAAAGATGTGGTAACAGGGAAGGACATTGCCGGATTGAAAACCGAGCTGGAAGAGAAAAAGATTAAATTCGATTACCACGAATACCCGAATCTCGGCCATGAAATGGACGTCTGGCGCCCGGCCTATGCGGAGTTTGTGCAGAAGATATTTAAGTAGGGTCACACCGTGTAAAGTCTTTTTCGATGTATAAAGTGATTTACTTTATACTTTAAAAAATGACTTTACACGGATCTGCAAATGACACAGAAGATAACGCAACTGGTTAGCTACCTTGAAACGGTTTTAGGCTTTCGCACTACAGCCACCGAAGTAAAACTCTCAGTTTCATTCAGTCTTCAGGAGTTGTTTGGTTTCTTCGAACTGGAAGTTGGTGTGCCGGGTGACGCTCCTCTGATTCTGCTGGCGGCTTTACAGCGGGATGACACCTATCCGGGCATTGTCACGATAAGGAAACGTCTGTCACTCATTGAAAAGATGACAGATAAGGTGGTTGTCTACGTCTGCGAAAATATGAATCTGGCGGAACGCCGCAGCTTGATTGACCATCACATAAATTTTATTGCGATTAAAAAGCAGTTATTTATTCCTGAACTGGCCATGGATTTGCGCGATGCCTTCAGAATTCGTAAAAAAAGCGCCGGCAAAGACGTGCAAAACGATTTTTCTCCGGCCACTCAGGCTATGCTCATCCAGCTTTTATGGGATGAGTCATTCTCTAAATCCGGTATTACCTGTACGGCTGAGCAGTTGATGGGCTTATATAATTACAGTCGCGTGACGCTCTCAAAAGCCATTTCTGAGCTGACAAAATCCGGGCTTCTTGCTTCAACGCATGAGAAAGATTTTTCGACCCGATTTTATTCACTCAGATTTTCGCGCTCAGAGACTTTCGTAAAATCTCTTCTGCTGATGCGTAATCCGGTGAAGAAAATCGTCTGGATTAACAAGCTACCTCCTTTAGATGAGGGGGTCTGTTATGCCGGAGACAGCGCTTTAGCGGAATACACGATGCTGGCCCGTGGCGCTAAGCCTGTGTTTGCGATGACCCGGGAAGTATTCACTTCACTCCTGAAAAGGGGGGAATTTGATGAAGTGACTCATATCGACAGCGCTGTAGCTACAGTTGAAATCTGGAGCTACCGGAGTCCCAAAGCTTCAACACATATCGTTGATGAAATATCTCTGTATCTGACACAGAAAGATAATCAGGATGAACGGGTCCAACTGGCGCTCAGTGAACTTAAGGATCAATACCCATGGATGAAATTCGGGGACTAAAACTGTTTGGCGAGTATTTCAAAAAATATCAGGATCAATACGTCCTCATCGGTGGTGTCGCATCCTGGATCACTATGGATGAAGCCGGGGAAGAATTTCGGGCCACCAAAGATCTGGATATTGTCCTCATTATTGAGGCGCTGAGCCCTGATTTTGTCAGTCTGTTTTGGGAATTTATAAAGTCAGGCAACTACGAAATCCGCCAGACGGGTGAGGGAAAGCCCATTTTTTACCGGTTTCTGAAACCAGAAAACACGAGTTACCCCTTTCAGATTGAACTTTTCTCGCGTTCTCCACAAGGAATGGAACCTCCGGAAGATGCTCAGATTATCCCGATCCCCAAAGATGAAGGTGTTTCCAGCCTCTCAGCTATCCTCCTCGATGAACATTATTATTCCTTCCTCAGGGATGGCCTCCTGCGCACGGAATTATTCTCGTATATCGGAGCAGACAGGTTAATCCCTTTAAAAATGAATGCGTGGCTTGATCTGTCAACCCGCAAGGCGGCAGGAGAACCTGTGGATTCCCGTGTTGTGAATAAGCACAGAAATGATGTGATCCGGTTATCAGGTCAACTGACAGGAAAGGCTGCCACCATTCCCGAGAACATTCGGGCTGACATGGAGAGCTTTCTCACAAAACTGTCAGATGAGAATATTGATCTCAGGTCACTGAATCAGCGGGGGTCTGTAGAAGATGTCATTAAAAGGATCAGAGAAGGATTTGGTCTGTAATCAGGGCAAACAAAAAGGCCTTCCCGTTTGGGAAGGCCTTTTGCTATGGCTTAAGCGCTTTTCTTCGCCTGCTGGCTGTGGCGTTCCAGCAACGGTTTCAGGAAGCGCGCAGTATGCGATTCTTTGCATTCCGCAACGGTTTCCGGCGTACCGGCGACCAGAATCTGTCCGCCGCCCGCACCGCCTTCCGGCCCGAGATCAACAATCCAGTCCGCAGTTTTAATCACGTCCAGATTGTGTTCAATCACCACGATGGTGTTGCCCTGATCGCGTAGCTGATGCAGCACTTCCAGCAGTTGCTGAATATCGGCAAAGTGCAGGCCGGTGGTCGGTTCGTCGAGAATATACAACGTCTGACCGGTGCCGCGTTTGGACAGCTCACGCGCCAGTTTGACGCGCTGTGCTTCACCGCCGGACAGCGTGGTCGCTGACTGGCCGAGGCTGATGTAGGTCAGACCGACGTCGATCAGCGTCTGCAATTTACGCGCAAGGGCAGGGACGGCATCGAAGAAATCACGCGCTTCTTCAATGGTCATCTCCAGCACTTCGTGGATGCTCTTGCCTTTGTATTTAATTTCCAGCGTTTCGCGGTTATAGCGTTTGCCTTTGCACTGATCGCACGGCACATAAATATCCGGCAGGAAGTGCATTTCAACTTTGATCACGCCGTCGCCCTGACAGGCTTCGCAGCGGCCGCCTTTGACGTTGAAACTGAAACGCCCCGGCGTGTAGCCGCGTGAACGTGATTCCGGCACACCGGCAAACAGCTCGCGCACCGGCGTGAAAATACCGGTGTAGGTTGCCGGGTTAGAGCGCGGCGTACGGCCAATCGGGCTCTGGTCGATGTCGATGACTTTATCGAAATGGCCCAGACCTTCGATTTCACGGTACGGCGCAGCTTCAGCAATCGTTGCGCCATTCAGCTCGCGCTGTGCCAGCGGGAACAGCGTGTCGTTAATCAGCGTCGATTTACCGGAGCCGGACACGCCGGTGATACAGGTAAACAGGCCCACCGGCAGCGTCAGCGTGACATCTTTCAGGTTGTTGCCTTTAGCGCCGGAAAGTTTCAGCACTTTGGTGGCATCCGCCGGGACGCGCTGCGCCGGTACGGAGATTTCCCGTTTACCGCTCAGGAACTGGCCGGTCAGTGAATTCTCGGTCGCCATAATGTCTTCAGCGGTGCCTTCAGCCACCACTTCGCCACCGTGTACGCCTGCACCCGGACCAATATCAATAATATGGTCGGCAGCGCGGATCGCGTCTTCGTCGTGCTCGACCACAATCACTGTGTTACCGAGGTCGCGCAGGTGGATCAGGGTTTCCAGCAGACGCTCGTTGTCGCGCTGATGCAGGCCGATAGACGGCTCATCCAGCACGTACATCACGCCCACCAGACCGGCACCAATCTGGCTCGCCAGACGGATACGCTGGGCTTCGCCGCCGGACAGCGTTTCCGCAGAACGTGACAGCGAGAGGTAATTCAGGCCGACGTTCACCAGGAATTTCAGGCGATCGCCAATCTCTTTCAGCACTTTCTCAGCGATTTTGGCGCGCTGACCGCTGAGTTTCATATTGCGGAAGAAATCCATCGCATGGCCGATGCTGAAATCAGAGATTTCCGGCAGCGTGGTTTCTTCGACAAATACGTTACGGGCTTCTTCACGCAGGCGGGTGCCGCTGCAGGAAGTACACGGACGGTTGCTGATGTATTTCGACAGTTCTTCACGTACTGCGCTGGATTCCGTTTCTTTATAACGGCGCTCCATATTGTGCAGTACGCCTTCAAACGGATGGCGACGAATCGAGGTATCACCGCGATCGTTGATGTATTTGAATTCAATGGTGGTTTTGCCGGAACCGTGCAGGATGGCGTTTTGCACGTCACTGCTCAATTCGTTAAACGGCGCTTCCACGTCGAAATCATAATGCTCACCGAGAGAGCGCAGCATCTGGAAATAATAGAAGTTACGACGATCCCAGCCGCGGATAGCCCCACCCGCCAGCGAAAGCTCAGGGTTCTGCACCACACGATCAGGGTCGAAGAACTGCTGCACACCCAGCCCGTCACAGGTCGGACAGGCTCCCGCCGGGTTGTTGAACGAGAACATACGCGGTTCAAGCTCGCGCATGCTGTAGCCGCACACCGGACAGGCAAAGTTGGCCGAGAACAGCATTTCTTCGGCTTTCGGGTCATCCATATCGGCGACCACGGCGGTACCGCCGGAAAGCTCAAGCGCGGTTTCAAACGATTCCGCCAGGCGTTGCGCCAGATCGTCACGCACTTTAAAGCGGTCAACGACCACTTCAATGGTGTGTTTCTTCTGCAATTCTAATTTTGGCGGATCGGACAAATCACACACTTCACCATCAATACGCGCACGGATATAGCCCTGCGACGCCAGGTTTTCCAGCGTCTTGGTATGCTCACCCTTGCGGTCTTTAATGATGGTCGCCAGCAGCATCAGACGCTGGCCTTCCGGCTGTGCCAGCACGTTATCCACCATCTGGCTGACGGTCTGGGCTGACAGCGGAATATTATGATCCGGGCAGCGCGGCTCGCCCACGCGGGCAAACAGCAGGCGCAGGTAGTCGTGGATTTCGGTGATGGTCCCGACGGTAGAGCGCGGGTTGTGTGACGTTGATTTTTGCTCAATCGAAATCGCCGGAGACAGACCTTCAATATGGTCGACGTCTGGTTTTTCCATTAAGGATAAAAATTGGCGTGCGTAGGCCGACAGCGACTCGACGTAGCGGCGCTGGCCTTCGGCGTACAGCGTATCGAACGCCAGAGAGGACTTGCCTGAACCGGATAAGCCGGTGACAACAATCAGTTTGTCGCGCGGGATAATCAGGTTGATATTCTTGAGATTATGGGTGCGTGCGCCCCGAACTTCGATCTTATCCATTCATCATTCCCGGATTAACTTGATAGCTCACCGTGCCGGTGACCGCCGTGAAAACCAGTTTCGCGCCAGCCATCGAATCGGGCACAGAGAAGAACGTAACGCGCAATTATGACACAAATCACAGCCTGTGCCACCCCAAAACCTGAATGTATATCCAGTACTCAATGTAACAATGGAATGTTTGCTGAACAATCTGGAAAGAAAATCGCAGTGCATGACATCCGTGGTACGGAGGCAACGTTTTGTGGTTATAATGTCGCGAAGTGAGTTTCCTCACACCCCAAACTGTGGTTTCAACCACGACATACATCATCAGGAGAATCCACATGGCCAGCAGAGGCGTAAACAAAGTTATTCTCGTCGGTAATCTGGGGCAAGACCCGGAAGTCCGCTACATGCCTAACGGCGGCGCGGTTGCCAACATCACTCTGGCAACGTCTGAAAGCTGGCGTGACAAAGCCACCGGCGAGCAGAAAGAAAAAACCGAATGGCACCGTGTGGTGTTGTTCGGCAAATTAGCGGAAGTCGCAGGCGAATACCTGAAGAAAGGTTCTCAGGTTTATATCGAAGGCGCACTGCAAACCCGTAAATGGACCGATCAGGCTGGCGTTGAAAAATACACCACCGAAGTCGTTGTTAACGTCGGCGGCACCATGCAGATGCTCGGCGGCCGTGCAAGCGGCGGCGCACCAGCAGGTGGCGGTCAGCCATCCGCAGGCGGCCAGCAGGGCGGTTGGGGTCAGCCTCAGCAGCCACAAGGCGGCAACCAGTTCAGTGGCGGTCAGCAATCTCGTCCGGCTGCGCAAAACAACGCGCCAGCACAGAACAACGAACCCCCAATGGATTTCGACGACGATATCCCGTTCTGATTCATTGCCTTCGGGCATCAACGTTCAGAACAACAAAAAGCCCCGAAAGGGGCTTTTTGCTTTGCAGCGTTTACTACTTTCAATTCCTCACACTTTCCCCACCGCACCAAACACTAATCTGCCCTGATGGAATGTCGCTTTCACCTCTGACACCCGCGCCACCGCTTCGGCAGAGCAACTGGCGTCGACCAGGATCATTTCGGCGTTATCGTTGACCGCAGGCCACTGGCGTGTGCCGCTGTCGTCGAGCGGCAGGACGTTGCCGGTGGCGATAGCGAGGGAGCGCGTCAGGCCAAATTCGTCGGAGTTACCGTAGAGCTGGGCGTAGAGGCTGGCTTTTTCCAGCATGCTGCCGGTGCCGAACGGCGACCAGTGATCAATGACGCTGTCTGTGCCGGTCATGACAAATACGCCGTTCTGGCTGAGCTGCGGCAGCGGCATATTCAGTTTGCCGAGCGGAATGGTGGAAGCGACGGTGAA
The DNA here is from genome assembly GCF_056402435.1 of Rahnella sp. P4_A8. Lineage (NCBI taxonomy): Bacteria > Pseudomonadati > Pseudomonadota > Gammaproteobacteria > Enterobacterales > Yersiniaceae > Rahnella > Rahnella sp. P4_A8. The sequence goes on from NZ_JBFUHK010000008.1 coordinate 59,269, forward strand.
CTGCTGCTCTGAAAGCCCTGCAATGACGTCGTCGAGTTCCGCGCCCTGCATCATCGCCAGCGCAAAACCGTGGCTGAGCGTCACTTTGCCTTTCAGTTGCGGGTTTTTCTCCACGGTCTGAATCATGTATTTCACTGCCGCAATACCGGCTGGCGTGGTTTCATGCAGATGAATATCCACGCCTTTATTCGTATCCAGTGCAATCTGAAACATCGCGTCGAGGGATTTTTCCATCGCGCCATCCACGTTAGTCGGATCCAGTCCGCCGACGTATTGCGCGCCCATTTGCATCGCCTCACGCATCAGGCCATCGACTTTCGAATGCAGCAAGCCGTGTTGCGGGAACGCCACAATTTCACAACTGAAATCCTGCTGATGTTTTTCCAGTGCGATTTTCAGATGCTCAAGGCTTTTCAGGCCGCTGACCGGGTCGATATTGCAGTGGCTGCGCGCCACGGTGGTGCCTTTGGAATGCAGCAGCCCGATGATCGCTTCGGCATGTTCCACCGATGTTGGTAGCAGTTTGGGGATCAGCACCTGTTCGCGGGCAATCATGTCCATGATAGTTTTGCCTTTACGCGGGCGCGGTGCTTCCCATTTGCCGCCGTAGAAGGTTTTGTCGAGGTGAATATGCATGTCGCGCGTGGCGGGCAGCAGAAGTAATCCTCTGGCATCAAAAGCAGGCAAGGTGCTGGCCGGGGCGTCTTTTGCCGGCTGGATCGCCACGATTTTGCCGTTGTTGATTTCAAGATTGTACAAACCGGTTCTGGTGGCAATAACGATATCGCCTTCGCGCTCAAAACCCTCTTCCAGCCGCACATTGCGCAACTGGTAATGCGGCGCAGAAATCGCGTTGATCTGGCTGGCATCGTCACATTTTTCGTCCATCGCGCCCGGTTTGAACGGGGAGGCTGATGCCATACCTGCGGTTAACAGCGCGCCGGTGGCAGTGATTTTGGCGCTATGCGAAAGAAAGTTTCTGCGGCTTTGTTGCTGAGGATTTTGCACGTCGAATTCCTTAATCATGATGCGGGAGGATGCTGCTTTTCCCTTCACCTTAAAAGATGACGCCGGTTCCGGCTGCGATTTTTCCCACTGCCTGCCAGTGGAAAATGCAATGGCTAACTAAGCTGACAAAAATCCTTTAATTTTCCGGCCAGTGCAATCTGCGCAGGCGTCGCGTCGTGGCGGTAAAACAGCGCCAGCTCGACGTTATCAATCGGCGGCAATCCGCTTTCTGCCCCAAGAATCCGGTGCTCCGGCTGGCGGCAACTGGCGGGCAATAAGGTGACACCCAATCCGGCCGCACTGGCAGCGACCAGCGCGGCGAGACTGGCGCTGCTGTAACTGATACGCCAGCTACGTCCGAGAGCATCCAGTGCCTGACACAGTTCTTCGCGGTATAACCCGTTGAGCGGAAACAGCACCAGCGGGATGGGATCCCGTTCAAACGCCGGAAACGCCGCGCTGTCCAGCCACAGCATCGGCTCGGGGCGCGAGGCGTTGGCCTTTTCGCCGGTGAGTTGTTTCACCAGAATGATATCCAGCATCTCCTGTTGCCAGGCGCGGCGCAGTTCGTGACTCAGGCCGCTGGTGACATCGAGGCGAATATGCGGATGGGCGCGGCTGAATTGCGCCAGCAGGGACGTGGTAGCCGCGGCAAAATCTTCAGGCACGCCGAGACGCACTACGCCGTCCGGCCACTGGTCACTCAGCGCATCGTGCGCTTCACCGTTCAGGGCGATAATCCGCCGCGCATAACCCAGCAACCGTTCACCTTCTTCAGTCAGTTGCACCTGATGAGACGTGCGTTCCAGCAAAGGTTTTCCCAGCGCTTCTTCCAGGCGGCGGATTTGCTGGCTGACTGTCGATTGCGACAGGTACACGCGGTCGGCCGCACGGGTAAAACTGCCGGTTTCGCAGACGGCGACAAAACTAAGCAACTGCTGCGGGCTGAACATCGGATAGCGATTCATTTTTTAAATGTTTATGCTTTTGGTATTCGAAATATCAATACTTAGCAGAGTATCAACCTTCCCGCTCTCGCACCAGACCAGAGGCTGAGAACCCCTTAGAAGAAAAGGTTTCCTTTATGTTTTCTGAATTAATCATGTTCAACATTGAAAGTATTTTTTCTTTATCATTTGCAAAATTTTTCTTAATAATGGAATGAAGTGATTTTATGAGAATGGATTCAGTTAGACTGATACAAAATTATAATGGGATATATAATAAATTCCGACAGGGGGAATATATTAAGAAAAATAAATGGGATCATTGTGATGAGAAAAAACGTAAGGGCGCATGGACCGGAAATGTCTATGATCGCGCCGGCCGGGTGGTTGAATATGGTCTTGAAAACGGTGTGTGTCAGGGGCTGGTGGGCGCATACCTGATATCAGGTCAAAGCTGGAGCCGGTTCAGTGCCTATATTGCCAGTGAAAAAGGTAAGACGGTGGTGCGGGGGATCATGAATTTTCAGGAACACCTGAGTGCCAGCGGGAATATGAAAGAAATGAAAAGTGTTTTTCATGGCATTCTAAAATCTTATCAGGTTAATTTTATTCGGGAGGAAATAAAATTGACTGGAAACACCGCAATTACCATGGCGCAGTCAATATTAAAAAGTGTCAGTCAGGGCAATGGCTGTCATATATCGATTAAAAAATCTTCCAGCGGACACTCATTAGGTCTCAGGGCAGAATCCAATCAAATAAAAATCTTTGACCCCAATTATGGTGAGACGGTTTTTCCCTTTAAGAATGGTATCAGCGATGAAATGGAAAAATTTCTGATACATATTTTTTCTGAATACTACAGCCAGTACTTTATGTTGACGGTTGAACATTATTCAGCTTCCGTTTTTTCCTGAATCTCCGGACTCACAGATAACAGTGAAAAACCACTTTTAAGGTTTTATTCTTAGCGTTGATATGTATTTAACTTCTGTATTCCGATTGTTTAATGGTCGTTGTAAAATAAGTCAACTTAATTATTTATTTTAAAACAAATGTTTGTTACAAATTATAATATCGAGGTACGATAATTTACTAACAGTAAAATGATTAACCTCAAGGGTGAAAGTGTGTTCGTCTCAAAAAATAAAATTAAATATGGCAGGATAGCCATGGCTATCGCTGCTTGTTTGCCATTTTATACCTCAGCAGAAATAAATATTAGCAATGTGGCAACGCAAAGAGGTGGTTACCATGTACCGGATGTTGTACTCACTGTGCCTGATGGCATGAAGATGATCGACATGAGTTCTATGCAACGGGAAATATCACCGGGTCCTTCTCCTAATCCTCCCGCGCCTGTTCCGGTACCTGACCCTCATCAGGACGGGTTACCTATTCCTGATGATCAAAATGACTATGCCCGGATGAAACTCTCAACCGAAATATCTGGCTATAAGGTTTCAGAGAATTCAAGTCCATATGAAATAAAAGCAATCACTGTGCCAGGTGGACAAGCCGTGCGTTTATTAGAAGCTAAAACGGTCGATTCCAGTGATAACAATATCTCTCCAGTTGTTGCAAAAGGGGAGATGGTTTACACCGATGTAAATGGGGTGGAGCATTCCCGTCCTTACGAAGTTTCAACAGACAGTGCGGAAGAAACATTCGAAGCACTGAAAAATATGAAAGAACAGCTGAGACAGGAGGTCTTCCCGGACGCGGCGGTAACCTCTGCGGTGTATGGTTCCATTGCTGCGCCAAAAGCCTGGAGCGCTGATACGACGGTCGGTGAAATACATGGCCGTCAGGTTAACGGGACTACTGAATTCTTTGAAGCAAAGTTTAATGGTAATGCGAAAAGTAAAAACTGGTATTACCCGGAAAATAAAAAAGATAATGCCTGGTGGCGTGTTGTTCATCCAAAAGAATATTATGCCATTACGTCTGACTGGCATTTTGGGGCAGAGACTACATCTACGCCATATAACACGGTACCCAGCAAAGCTAACTTTAAGAAGATTGATGCAATTAACACACTGAAAGACAAATACGGTGATGCCTTCAGGGGGACGATTATTAACGGCGACATTACCCACTGGGGGCATGGTGGCGAGTGGTCTGATGCCAAGAAAGCTTTTGGCAAACTTAATGCACCTTACTGGTACGGGCTGGGTAATCATGATTATGACGGCAATGTGAATGACTGTGGTTTGTGGGAAAATCGCTGTGCAATTCGTAGTATCCGGAATTTAGTTGATCATATTAATAGTTTGAAAGATGTCGTTTCCGTTGATTACGACGTCATGAATGGTTATAAATTCCCGCATCTCAGTACCAACTATATTGGCAGTTTCGGTTACAGTTTTGATATTGCGGGTATTCGTTTCATTCAGCTTAATAATAATTTGCATTATACGAAGGAATTTTCAGGGTTTAATTCGGATGCTGCCCGCCGGTATGATATTAAGGTCAGGGACGGTGAGGGCTGGTTCCGTGAGCAGTTACGCGATGCAGGCATAAAAGGTAAAGCAACAATAGCGTTGGAGCATGGAGGTGAAAGTTACAGTGAAAATGAGACTCCAACGCGGGATATACTGGGGGAGTATGGCGGCTCGATAAGATTTGGTGGCCATTCACATGGTATCTCTTCATCAAACAGCGGGGCGGCTTATTACGGCGATATGCTGATTCTTGAGCTTGATTACAATAAGCAGACAGGAAAAACATATATGGTAAGCAATGATAAAATTGATGAAATGTCACCGGGAGCGGAATTTACACTTAATTTTAACGCCCCGGAAATGGCACCTGTACCGAAAAGTTACGTCCTGAGTCTGCGTAATAAAGGCGGTTACACAGGTTATTACAGACTCACTTATACCAACAGCAGTACTAAAGCCAATTTCAACAAAGAATATAAATTATCGCTGGGTAATACTCAGCAGGTTATTATTCCTGCTGAAGCGACGAACGTAAAAATTAAAGGTGTAACAGGAACGGGACGGGCTTTATATTCCCAGTCACTGACCAAACAGGAAAATACCTGCATAGAAACGTGGGGAACGCTACCTCGTAACCTGCACTGGGGTTGGTGCAAGTAACGCACTGCGGCATTTGTGGATCCAAATTATCACTCCCTCTGCTGGGTGAGTGATTTGCGAATATTTGTCTGATGTAAATCTCCCTCCGGCTTTCTCTCCGCCCCATCCTTTCGCACCAGAGTGATTCACTTCGCGGCTATTACGCCACTCTTGCTCCAAAACGACGCCTCGTTTTAGCGCATTTCACCTGCGCTTCGGCAGTTAATGATTTCACTTAAGATTGTATACAAGGCTTTGGCGGCAAATCGTCTTTCTGGTACAGAAATTGCTTTTCCCTAAAGAGACTCAGGGGAGAAAAATATGAAAGCGATCGTGATTGGTGGCGGTATTGGCGGTGCGTGTGCGGCGATTGCGCTGAAGCGTTTTGGTATCGAAACGGCGGTATACGAGGCGGTGAAAGAGATCAAACCGGTCGGTGCGGCGATTTCCATCTGGCCTAACGGCGTAAAGTGCCTGAATTATCTCGGCATGAAAGAGGCGCTGCGCGAACTCGGCGGCAACATGCGTTTTATGGCCTACAAAGAATATCAGCAGGGTCAGACCATGACGCGTTTCAGTATGGATCCGCTGATCCAAAGCGTCGGCGAGCAGCCATATCCGGTGGCACGCGCGGAACTTCAGTCGATGCTGCTGGAGACTTATGGCCGCGACCAGGTGCAGTTTGGCAAGCGCGTGACGCACGTTGAAGAATCTGCCGACAGCGTCACCGCCTGGTTTGACGACGGCACTTCCGCGACCGGCGATCTGCTGATTGCCGCTGACGGCACCCATTCCATTATCCGCCAGCACGTTCTGGGTTATGCAACGGAGCGCCGCTATGCCGGTTATGTTAACTGGAACGGCCTGGTGGAAATCGATGAAAGCATCGCGCCTGCCGACCAGTGGACGACGTTTGTCGGCGAGGGTAAACGCGTGTCCCTGATGCCGGTGAGTGGCAACCGTTTCTACTTTTTCTTTGATGTGCCGCTGCCAAAAGGCTTGCCGCAGGATCGCACTACGGTACGCGAGGATTTACAGGGTTACTTTGCGGGCTGGGCGGAACCGGTGCAGAAGCTGATCAGCCAGATCAATCCTGAAACCACCAACCGCGTTGAAATCCACGACATCGAACCCTTTATGCAACTGGTCAAAGGCCGGATTGCGCTGCTCGGTGATTCCGGCCACAGCACCACGCCGGATATCGGGCAGGGCGGTTGCGCGGCGATGGAAGATGCAGTGGTGCTGGCAAATATGCTGCAAACCAATTCATTAGGCATTGAAGATGCATTGCTGCGTTATCAGGAAAAACGGGCATATCGCGTGAAGGATCTGGTGCTGAAGGCGCGTAAACGCTGCGATGTCACCCACGGCAAAGAAATGGCCGTGACCGAACAATGGTATGAGGATCTGAAAAGCGAAACCGGCGAACGCATTCTTTCCGGCATGTGCGAAACCATTCTGGGCGGTCCGCTGGAATAACGTCGGGGGCGTAAGAAACAACTTTTACATATCCTTAAAGCTTCCTGTGTTTTTGCCGAAAATAGCATCAGAAGGATCAAGGTATCCACTGGCGCTATGGCGCAAAAACATAGAGACTCATCGGGATGACAGTTATCTCTGCGACAGGTAATCAGGCGCTCAACACGCTGGTTACGTCAACAAAATCACTGACGGCAGTCACTACTGCAGCCAGCCAGCAGCAGGCTTCGACGGCGCAATCCACCACGGTAATGATCGGCCAGGCGGACACCGCTTCGCCGGTCTACAACATCACCAAACCGGCACTGGTCTGGGAACGTTCTTCCAGTGATCTGATGTCTTCAAAGCTTGCATCGAACTTCAGCCATTCCGGCAATGCGGCGCGTTTTACCGGACTCGGTGCGGCGCTGCTTGAGCGTTTCACTACCGACAGCAGCAGTTATTCGCAATCGGTGATGAAGCAGACTTCCGCTCAGTCGACCCGTTCGGCGGCCAACGTTGCCGCCCAAACCCAACTTCATACCAAAGCTGATAACCAGATAAGCCTGAGCATTAAAACTGCCAGCGGCGCACTGGTGGATATCACGCTGGGCAGTGATGATGACGGACTCGGCGTGCAGGTGAATGTCAGCAAAGGCACGCTCAGCGATGCCGATCGCAAAGCGCTGGCCGGTCTTGCGGAAGGTTTTCAGAAAGCGATTGATGGCCTGACGGCGCAACCGCCGAAGCTCGTTCTGAGTGGCCTGACGAAGTTTGATACCTCGGTGCTGTCGTCGGTGGACTTACACGCCACGCTGGGCACCACCAATACCCAGACGCTGGATTTTCATGCTGATGCGAATACCCGCTCAGTGAAATCGACCGGTGTTGCTGGCACGGTGGATATCAGCGTCGACATGAGTAAGCGCGCACTGCTGGGCACAGAAAGCCAGCAGAAGCAGGCGCTGAACAGTTATCTGAAACAAATCAGCAGCGCGGGTAATCGTGGCAATGGTGACGAATCGCTGATGAACATGTTCAAAGATGCCTTTACGGCGCTGAACAGCAATTATGGCGAAACCGCGACGACTTATAAAAGCGGGGGTGCTGAGCCGGTTTATTTCTCGCTGACCAAAACCGATAAAAACATGATGACCGGGCTGGCGGATTTCACGGCGTCAGTCTCGCAGACACCGGTCGATTCCACCAATCCGGTGCGCCCGGATGAAACCGATACGTTCTCTTATCAGGTTTCTCAAACCAGCACGATCACCGGCACGGGTACGCAGGACCGCAATATCACGCAGAAGCAACAGTCACATCTGGTCGCCAGTTATCATGCATCGCTGACACCGGGGCTGAAACTGAATCTGACCAGCGACCGCAACTCGCAGAATTACCTTTACTATCAGATTGATGACACGGCAGAAAGCACGACGTCCGTGCAATATCACAAAGGTGCGCTGATGAGTGCCACCGTGGCTCAGTCCGCCAGCAACTCAACACATATTCAGAAATATGTGAAAGGCGCACTGGAATCCGACATCACCACGCCGGAAATCACGTCGAAAACCACTGACCTGCTGGGCACGCTGCAATCGGCCTGGGAAAATAACGCCCCGCGCATGTCGTTCCGGGATTATCTGAATCATCAGACCCTGCCGGATCTCAGCGGGATGGTACTGATGGAATCGGATGCTGCGCAGTTGAAAAACAGTCCTTCATTAGTGTAGATAAAACCAAAACAGCCCCTGACGGGGCTGTTAATCATTACATCTCAAATTTCATGCCTTTCACCACAATTTCATCAAATTGCAGATGATGCATAAATTCGCGCAAAATCAGCAGTGTGGCGGCGAAATCATTGCCGTCGGGGATACCTTCGAAATGCGCCGGGCGGCCATTAATGACCAGCGCCAGCCGGTCGAAAGTGCGTTCCACCGCGTCGAGCGACAACATCATCACTTCATTTTCCGCCTCACCGGCAATGCGGGCCAGCGCACGGATATCGTTGTCCGTGCTGAACAGTTTAGCGCCCGGCGGAATGTCGTGCCGGATGCGTATCACTTCGTCCTCGACCACCATAATGGCAGTTTCCATTTCATCCGGCGTCGGCGGTGAATGACGAAAATAGCCGACAGAGGTGAGTTGTGAGCCCAGTGTCAGGAGCAAACTTTTATCGTCGTCATCATCATTACGGACGATAACTTGCGTTTCTTCGCTGCCGATATGCAGCAATACAGCAGGTGTGGTCATCGGCATCTCCAGTCGTTAACGTTGTGACGTCATGCTTTCAGAGCAGAAAAACTATCATGTCAGATGCGGATCGCGCCGCGCAAACTCTTTCACCATCCAGTCGATAAACACCCGTACGCGCGGTGAAAGCTGGCGGTTACGCGGGTAAAGCAGGGAAACCGGCAGTGAACCGGCCGGGAAATCCGCCAGGATTTGTACCAGACTTCCCTGCGCCAGATCCTCCAGCAGGCCGTAATGCGGCACCTGAATAATCCCCATCCCGCGCCGTGCCGCTTCTTTCATGCTTTCCGCGCCGCTGACCGACAAACTGGTTGGCAGCAGGATTTCACGGTTTTTGCCCTGCACCTGAAAAATCAGCGGCAACAGCCCGCCGGTTGCGCTGGAACGAAAACCAATCATCCGGTGACCGGCGAGATCGTCTGGCGTTTCCGGTATGCCAAAACGTTGCAGATAGTCCGGGCTGGCGCAGGTAATTTCCGGCAGCGTACCGAGCGGGCGCGCCACCATATCGCTGTCTTTCAGTTCACCGGCGCGGATCACGCAATCAATGCCTTCCCGCACCAGATCCACCAGCCGGTCGCCTTCGCTCATGTAAAACTCAATGTCGGGATACTGCGCCAGAAAATCCGCCAGGCCGGGCAGCAGAAAATGCCGCGCCATCGAACCGTGTACATCCACCCGCAATAACCCCTTCGGCTGCGCACCGGCAAACGCCATTTCAGCATCTTCCACATCTGCCAGAATACGCAGACAGCGCTGGTAATAGGCTTCGCCATCCAGCGTCGCGCTGACGTGTCGGGTGGTACGCTGCAGAAGCCGGATGTTCAGCCGCGACTCCAGTTGTTTAATGGCATCGGTCACCGTGGAACGTTTCAGATTCAGCGCTTGTGCAGCCTGCGTAAAACTGCGCAGCTCCACCACGCGGGTGAATAACTGCATGCTGTCGAGTTTATCCATGATGATTGTTCGCCTTTTCCGGATAGTGATAACGAATATCAGGTAATTATCCGGCAGCGTCAATCGGCTACGCTTTCCTCACTGACAACAGATCCGAATCACTGAAAAAAGGAAACGCATCATGACTTCATCCAAACAGAAAGTCGCGCTGGTCACCGGCGCATCACGGGGTATTGGCGCCGCCATCGCAGAACGTCTGGCGCACGACGGTTTTACCGTGATTGTGAACTACTCACGCGGTGCGGCAGAAGCCGACGCGGTGGTCAGAAAAATTGAACAGGCAGGCGGAAAAGCTATCAGCGCGCAGGCGGATGTCAGCGACGCGGCGGCGGTCGGCCGGATGTTTGCCAGCGCGGAACAGGCGTTTGGCGGCGTGGATGTGCTGGTGAATAATGCGGGTATTATGACGCTTTCCGCCATTGCCGAAACCGACGATGCAGCATTCGACCGCCTTATCGATATCAACCTGAAAGGCACTTTCAACACGCTGCGTGAAGCGGCGAAACATCTGCACGACGGCGGACGTATCATCAATTTCTCATCAACCGTGGTCGGGTTATATCAGCCGACTTATGGCGTGTATGCCGCGACCAAAGCGGCTGTCGAGGCGCTGAGCCGCGTGCTCACCAAGGAAATGCGCGGCCGTCAGATAACCGTCAATACTGTTGCGCCCGGCCCGACAGCAACGGATTTATTCCTCAACGGTAAATCGGATCAACTGGTGGAAACCATCGCCAAAACCTCGCCGCTCGAGCGCCTCGGTCAGCCGGAAGATATCGCCTCCGTCGTCGCCTTCCTCGCCGGTCCCGACGGTGCGTGGGTCAACGGCCAGACGCTGAAGGCGAATGGCGGGATTATTTAATCCTTCCGTTTAACGCAGGAAAATAAAAAGCCGGAATGCAGCTCGCAAAAACCCGTATCAGGAATACTGTTACGGGTTTTTGGTTGTATACTCTTTGTAGATACAACGGTGGAGAAATGAACATGCGTACTCAGGCCACATTACAGAAATGGGGTAACAGCATCGCGTTACGGCTGTCCGGAAATTTGAAGTCAATTCCACAATTCGAGGAAGGTGATGTCGTTGATATCGAGATTTCTGAAGACGGGCTGCAAATTCGTAAAGCCGATAAGCAGAAGGTCACTGAGGCCAGCTTGTTATCGGGGCTGAGCGCGTATAATGCTCACGCTGATGAATTGGCAGAACCGACTGACAGGGAGCTTGATTATTAATGTATTTACCAAAGCGCGGGGATATTTGCTGGCTGGATTTTGAGCCCACCAAAGGAAAGGAAATAGGCAAATATCGACCGGCGCTGATCCTGTCTCATGAAACGTATAATCAGGTTACCGGGCTGGTGATTTGTATGCCGGTGAGCAGCAGCATCCGGGGCGCGCCGACCGAAGTGCCGGTCAACAATCTGAGCGCACCTTGTGTGGTTGCCACCACGTTGATCCATACAATGGACTGGCGGCACCGTCAGGCAAAGTTTATCGCTGTTGCGGAAAGTGGCGTCTTTAACGACGTGCTTGCCCGAATCATTCCGCTGATTGGTGGTGAGAACTTGTTGGCCTGAAGTTTACCTTCAGACCTTTTCTCACGCGTATTGCGCTTCGCCGTTGCCGAAGGACCAGTTTTCTTTCGGCACTTCCACCAGGCTGATGAACACATCTTCCAGACGTAACCCGACTTTTTCATGCAGCCCGTAAGCGACGGCGTGATAGAACGCCTTTTTCATTTCCAGTGTACGGCCGGTGTTGAGCGTTACCTGAATCACAATGCAGTTCGGGCTGCGCTGTATATTCAGATAATCAGGGGAAATCATCATTTCTGCCGGAGAGTGTTCGGAGATGACAATAAACTTGTCGTTTTCCGGCGCATTAAGAGCTGAGCGCAGCGCGTCATAGATCACATCGCCGACGGTTTTGCGGTAGGTTTCGGGTTTTCCTTCGACCATATCAATACGTACAAAAGGCATTTTATTCTCCTCATTATTTTCTGTAGGGCGCGCATCTCTTAGGATGCGGCCTTTCAGGTATGCAACACGAGGAGGAGAGTTGTCGAGTGTTTTTTTGTACCCGCCGGTAAGCCGCCCTACGCCGCAGCGGCTTTGCGCCTGAACATCTCCAGCCAGGCCGGACGGCAGAACATCACCAGATTACCGAGCAGGATCAGCGCCAGCCCGATAACCGCATTGGCATGCCATTGATAATTTTCATAAAATGTTGAAACCGTCAGTGCGACCAGCGGGAACAGCAGCGTACTGTAGGCCGCCTGACTGGCACCGATGCGGCCGACCAGCGTGAAGTAAATGCCGAAAGCCAGTACCGAACCAAACACGGAAAGATAGACCAGCGAGCCGAGATATTGCGGCGTCAGGTCGATGGCGAAGGAAGCGCCCTGCATCAGGCTCAGCGCGCCCATGACGGCTGTACCGTAAAACATCGCGTAGGTATTGGTGGAAAGCACATCCAGCCCGTGACGCTGATGGCGTGAGCTGATCATGTTGCCGAGTGAGAAACCGTAAGTGCCGAGCAGGCTGAGGCCGATGCCTTTGAGCAATTCCGGTGCGATATGCGCGGCGCTGAGGTCATGCCAGAAAAGCGTGATAATACCTGCCAGCCCGAGAACCGACGCCGGGATCACTGCCGGAGCCAGTTTCTGACGGAAAAACAGCATGCCGTTGAACGCGTTGAACAGCACGGCCATCGAGAAAATCACCGATTCCAGCCCGCTGGTGATGTAGGCTGCGGCGTGATAGAAGCAGTAAAAATTGAAGCAAAAAACGCAGCAACCCTGAACCAGGCAGAAAAGGTGATCTTTCAGCGCCAGACGACGCAACCTGCGTGTCGCCAGCAATGCCACCAGCATGATCACCGCAGCCAGCAGGAAACGGTAGAAAACCGACACCGTGACCGGCACGTCGCCCTGTTGCAGATAAATCGCAAACCAGGTGGTACCCCAGATCAGGATCACCAAAATATAAAGCAGTGCGTTCATAGAATTCTCTCACTCAGACAGTAATGACTGAGGACATTCTGCGGTAACGGCAGACCGCTGGCTTTCAACGTTTTGCGCTGAGTTGCATATTCTTGCGCATTTTTTCAGTCACCCGCACAGCAAGATCTGGCACCGGGGCGGGGGAAAACCGTAAAATGAGCGTCATCTTTCCTCCACACGGGTACGCCATGACTAAGGTCTATCAGGCTTTCGAAACGCTGCGTCAGCACAAAGCGGTTCTGCATGACAGTGTGGAACTGGGTTCCGGTATTCAGCTGGCGGCGTGGTCGAACAAAAATGACATCGTGAATCAGGAAAGCGCTGATCACCATACGCTGAGCCTGTACGTTGCCGACGGCTACGAGTGTTATCACAAAACCCGCAGCGGCTGGCGTAACGGCGGCGGGCCGGATCGTTTTTGTCTGATGCCGAAAGGCAGTATGTCGAGCTGGGATGTGCGCGACGATTTGTCGTTTGTGCATCTGTATTGCTCCGACGAACACCTGCGACATCTGGTGGAACAAACCTGGGATCGCAGCCCGGCGGCGATTGAGCTGGAAGAACGCACATTCGGAGAGGATCCGCAAATTACGCTGTTGTATCGCCACTTTTTGCTCAGCAGCCAGTGGCAGGAAAACAGCAATCAACTGATGCTCAGCAGCGCCGCCAATCTGCTGATGGCGCATCTGGTGAAACATTACACCCATCTGCAATGGGCGCTGCCAACGGTACGCGGCGGGCTGGCACCGCATATGCTCAACCGCGTAAAAGATTATATTCACACGCATCTCGGGCAGCCTTTATTACTGCCGGAACTTGCCGCGCTGGCAGAACTCAGCGAATTCCACTTCGCCCGCATGTTTAAACAAAGCATGGGGCTGGCACCGCATCAGTACGTGATGAATGCCCGGCTGATCCGCGCGGAAAACTTGCTGAAAACCAGTCAGATGGACATCACGTCCATTGCGCTGGAATGCGGATTCAGCTCCGCCAGCCATTTCAGTAACCGTTTCAAATCCGTGCGTGGCATAACGCCGACGGCACTGCGCGGCGGCATTATCGTCTGATTTTTATTTCCCGCTAAAACCTCTCTTCCGGTCAGCACAATTGTGGTGCTAAGTTAATGGTAATTCACCTTATTCAGGAAAAACCATGCAGACCAGTGCTCCCGTTATCGAAACCGAACGTCTGATTTTACGTGGCCATCATGTTGATGATTTTGAAGATATTGCCGCGCAATGGGCCGATCCGGCGGTTGTGAAATACATCGGTGGCACGCCTTCGGGTCGCGAAGCCAGCTGGAGTCGTCTGCTGCGGTATCCGGGCCACTGGCAGATGCTCGGTTTCGGTTACTGGATTGTGTTCGAAAAAACGGCGGGTGCAGAAGGCGCGTTTGTTGGCGAAATTGGCCTGGCGGATTATCAGCGTGATATCACACCCTCGCTCAAAGGCATGGCGGAAATGGGCTGGGTCGTTTCTCCGGCATTTCACGGCAAAGGCTACGCCTTTGAAGCGGCACAGGCAGTGCTGAAATGGGCCGGTACACACGTCGATCGTCAGCTATGCTGCATTATTGCACCGGAGCATCAGGCCTCGGTTCGTCTGGCGGAAAAATGTGGTTTCGTGGCAAAAACGGATACCACTTATCACGGCTCAGCCACGCGGATCTTTATTCGTCCGTCGTGACCGGCTATTCGTGTACCACGTTAACAGGGGAAGTCATGCTAAAGATTTTGGGTAAATCACCGTCGATCAATGTGCGTAAAGTGTTGTGGACCTGTCAGGAGCTGGGGCTGGATTTCGAACAGGAACAATTCGGTTCGGGTTTTCAGTCTGTCCAGACTGCGGAATTTAAAGCACTGAACCCGAATGCGATGGTGCCGGTAGTGCTCGATGGCGAATTTGTACTGTGGGAATCCAACGTGATTTGCCGGTATCTGGCGGCGCGGGAAGGGCGCGAAGATTTGCTGTCATCTGACCCGAAACGTCGTGCGCTGACCGAACAGTGGATGGACTGGCAATCCGGTGAACTGAATAATTCCTGGCGCTATGCGTTTCCGGCGCTGGCGCGCAACAGTCCGCAGCATCAGGATCCGGCACTGATTGATGCCGGTGTCAGCGAATGGAACCGTCATATGCAGATACTGGAGGAACAACTTCAGCGCAGCGGCGATTATGTGCTGGGGGATAATTTTACGCTGGCGGATATTCCCATCGGGCTGGCAGTGAACCGCTGGTCGATGACACCCATGTCCCGTCCGGCGTTACCGGCAGTGACGGCGTATTATGACCGCCTGAATCAGCGCGAAGGTTTCAGGCTGTATGGCCGAAACGGCCTTGTCTAATCCCCGTCATCCTTCACGCTGCTTCTGCGTTGGTTGCGTTACTCGGCCCATCCATGGACCTCGCTCCTGAAGGAGCCGCTGCAAGCAGCGTTCCAATCTGCTCCCTGCAGATTGGTCACTCACCCCGGTCACTTACTTATGTAAGCTCCCGGGGATTCATTCAGTTGCCGCCTTGAAGCAACGAGAATGATTTAGGGGAGTGTTTAATACTTAACAGACACCGGGTTTATTTAAAATCAACCTGCATCAGTTCGCTGATAGATTGTCCGCGGGTTGAGGAAACACATTTATCAATATAACTGTTAAAGGCAGCAGGTTTTGGAATGCCCATATCTAATAAACGAGAATTATCAAACTTCACGTTTAACTGAGCAAAACCGCCATAAAGTTTAATGGCACGTAAAATAATTTTATCATTACACGGGCCGAGCACATCTTTAAATTGTTTGCGGATGCCGGTAAATTCCTGATAACTGGTCTGTTCATATTCACTGATAATACGTGAAGTATTATTGGCTTTTGCCACCGAGGTATCTATTGCATGGAATGGCGTACACATCTCTTCGCCGGAAGAAATATGATAAAAATTATGGCTGAGGTCTTTGGCGAGACACAGTTTTACCAGCACCATCGCGCAATAGTCCACCGGAATAACATCCACCTGATCGTCGAGCGTACAGGTGAATTTCTTCAGTTTAATCGCCATCATGAACACCCAGAAGATGCTGCTTGAAGGCTGGCAGCCATGCTGCGTGTGACCGACGATAATCGACGGTCGTGCAACCACGAACGGCAGCGACGGGCATTCGGCGCGGACAAGATTCTCAATCGCCCGCTTGGAAGCCGTGTACTGCACCAGATCTTCGTTCTGCTCGTTGTCCGGCATGCCTTCGTAGAAGACGCTGTCTTTATCCGGCATCGATGCCATCGCCGTGCCAACATGCACAAATCGCTGCAAACCTTTTACCTGCACCATACGTTTGGCGAAGGCCAGTGAACCTTCGACATTCACACGCCACATGGCCGGATTATGACCAAACGAGGCGATGGCGGCGCAGTTAATAACGTGCGTGACATTATCTAAACGCGCGTCATGAATAAAACTTTCCGGATCGGCCAGATCGCCGGTCAATATTGATTGCTCAGTTAGCGGAGAAAGCTGAGTATCATGTAATTCAAACTTCTTCAAATTATCGATAATTCTGGCGAGTCCCGTCGCATTATCGTCAGCCCTGACTAAGAGTAATAATGCATTATTGGTGGTGAGTTGCTGGCGAAGAAAATATTCAACGACAGCTCCGCCAACAAAACCAGTGGCACCGGTTATTAAAATAGTATTCATATCAGAAGACCTGCAACGGGAAATTACCGGCACAGTATCACCTCTATTCTAAACGGAACGTATACCGTTTTTTGCCTTGAATAAACGAAGCGTAAACAGCACGAAAAGCTTAAGTTAAAGAAAAAGTTCCGAAGACATAAAAATTTATTAACTGGCATGCTTTATTTACAGTAAGAAATAATTAGCGGACATAAATTAATTATTTAAGTTAAATTTAATCAGGGTGCCATAAAACCCCGGCGGGCGTTGACGGTGAAAAGCAGCGGTAAAAAGTGATAACGTATGTGCATAAAGTATCCACTCCATCGCCACTACGTTAAACTGTACCCTTGAGAACAGTAAGCGATAAGGATCAGAAAGGATGACGCGAACGGCGTGTCTGGTGTGTAATGCAGGGAATATTGCGCAGGTCATTCCCTCATGCGCTGAAATAAGGTACAAGGCTGCATGAAAATCCCAAATAGAATCCAACCTCTGGTGGATGACGGCCTGATTGATGATGTGGTCCGTCGACTGAAAAGTGGCAAAGAAGCCGATGTTTACACCGTTTTATGCGGTGAAGAGATCCGCTGCGCCAAAGTGTATAAAGAAGCGACACAACGTAGCTTCAAGCAGGCCGTGCAGTATCAGGAAGGCCGTAAAGTCCGTAACACCCGCAACGCGCGTGCGATGCAAAAGGGGTCAAAGTTCGGGCGTAAACAGCAGGAAGAATCCTGGCAGACAGCCGAAGTGGATGCACTGTTCCGTCTGGCGAATGCCGGTGTGCGCGTGCCGCAGCCTTACATTTGTCTGGACGGCGTGCTGCTGATGGAGCTTATCACCGACGCTGACGGCGTAGTCGCGCCGCGTCTGAGTGACGTCATCCTGACTGAAGAAGAAGCGGTAGCCGATTTCGACACCATGATCCGCAACATCGTGCGCATGCTGTGCGCCGGTATCGTTCACGGTGACTTGTCAGAGTTTAACGTGTTGATGGACGCTGAAGGGCCGGTGATTATCGACCTGCCGCAGGCCGTGGACGCCGCTGCCAATAACCACGCTGAATCGATGTTCGAGCGCGATGTGAATAACATGACCGAGTACTACGGACAGTTTGCACCGCAGTTGCTGGAAACGCGCTTTGCCAAAGAAATCTGGGCATTGTACGAAGACGGCAAACTGACACCGGAAACTATTCTGACCGGATTGTTCACCGAAGATACGCACAAAGCCGATGTGGATTCGCTGCTCGATGAAATCACTGCCGCTGAAGATGAGTATTACGATCGTCAGCGGGCAATGAAAGAAAGAGACCTCGATCACTAAGGTCGCGTTGTACCTGTTTGTATTTTTTCTATTCCGGCATCACCGCATGTCTCCCGCAAAAACCGGCGTTCTGCAAAATATGCTGGCCGGTTTCTGAAAGAATAAATTCTGCCAGCGGTTTCCCTTTCTCCGTGCAGGTCGCGAGCGCGTATCTGGCCCGCACGTTGTAATCCGCCGGAATGTTGTAGACTTCCAGCGCATCATTTTCCCGCAACAGCGCGGCATAACTGGTGTAGCCGATAAAAACATCGGCCTGACCGCTGCAAATCAGCCATTCTGCCGCCAGTTTGCCTGCCGGAATTTTGGCCGATTTCTCACCGCCCACCAGACGCAGCGCCTTGTTGCGTAAAATAGCCCCGGCATCGGGATGTCGCCTTTCGATCTGCTCAAACATTTGCCAGGTGTAATCACCGGAAGGATCGCTTTGCGGCGTCGATGTCGCCAGCCGAAAACGGGGATCAAGTAATACGCTCAGCCAGTTGAGTTTATCCAGTTCCGGCCCTTTTCGGGCGGTGACACACAGGCTGTTGCCGCAAAATGCTTCCACGTCCAGCGCCTTACCGTGCTGCTGCAACGTCAGCGGATGCGCGGTATTGGCCGAGGCAAACAGATCGACCTTTTCCCCTTGTTCGATACGTTCGCGCAACAGCCCGGCGGGGCCGAATTCCACGTCGACTTTGCTGTCGGTTTCTTCCGTAAAGGCATCGCACAGCGGCGCCCATGCGCGGCGTAAACTCCCTGCCGCCAGCACTTTAATCGTATTTGTCATCAGGTCTCCTTGTCACATTGCCTCAACGTAAAGCGCCGGAGACGAGGCTATTTCCCCGCGCGCGCCGCGTCTGCCGCGGGTTTAAAATCCGTCCGGTAGAAGCGCTGGTACCAGGCATCAGCCTGTTTTTGCATATCGATGTCAGCGAATTTTTGCGGGTAGAGTTTTTTCGCCATCCACAGTTCGCCGATCGCCATCGCTTCAGGCATCGGATAGCCCCAGGCTTTGGCGTATTCCGGCATCAGATAAACGCGGTGATTTTTGACCGCATCAATACCCTGCCATTTCGGATCACCGGTGATCTGCCCGACCACTTCCGGATACCGGTCCTGCACGAAGATCACCTGCGGGTTCCAGGCGATCACCTGTTCCAGCGCGACCTGCTTAAACCCTTTCACTGTGGCTGCCGCAACGTTCATCGCACCGGCATGCGCCATCATCAGGCCGGTATATTTGCCGGAACCGTAAGTGGTCAGATCGGGATTTGCCATATACGTGCGGATCCGCTGATTGGCCGGAATATCTTTCAGCCGCTCGCCAGTTAACTGACGCTGAGAAAAAGTATAGTCGATCAACGCCTGTGCCTGTTTCTGGTGATTGACCACATCGCCAATCAGCGCGATGCCTTTCTTCAGCCCTTCGGTGTACGCCTCATCTTCATCCGGCAGCACCGGGTTCATCATATGTTCTTCGCCTTTCGGATCATCCCGCAATGAAACCGCCACGACGGCGATCCCGGCCTGGCTGATCTGGTCGATCATTTCCTGTGGTGCATAGTTGGTGACRAACACCACTTGCGGATGAAGCGCCACCACGCTTTCCAGGTTCACGCTGGTCAGGTCGCCGACCACCGGCGTTTTCGCCAGTTCCGGCGCAAGACGCACATAACCGCTGCCCAGTTGTCGCTGCCAGTTGTTCAGCACGCCGACAATATCTTTGGTGGCATCCAGCTGAACCAGCAGATTAAGGGTCTGATGTTGCAAAACGACGACGCGATCCACCTGATCGGGAATCGTGACCTGACGGCCAAGCTGATCGGTTATCTGGCGTGTGGCAAAAGCGCAAGGGGAAGCCAGGCTCAGGGCAAGCCCGAGCAAGGCAACGGAAGGCAAAAATCGGGATGAAAATAGACGCATGGAAAAATCCTCTGGTTTCGTTATGCAAAGGATTATATAGCGTTGATGCGGAACTGAATATGACGCGTGACAAATGGCCGGTTATTTACGCCCGTCGAGCAACATACGCATAGCCAGCCCGCCCAGCACTGCGCCCATAAACCAGCGCTGGATGACCATCCACAATGGTCGCCCGGCCAGGAAGACGGCAATGTAACCGGCTGAAAGGGCAATGAGCGCGTTGACCGTCGCACTGATCAGAATTTGCGAGCTGCCCAGAATCAGCGACTGCGTCAGCACATGCCCTTGTTCAGGCACGATAAACTGCGGTAACAGCGTCAGATATAACACCGCCGCTTTCGGGTTCAGCAGATTAGTGACCAGCCCCATGGTGAACAGTTTTTTATTGCTGTCGCGGGGTAAATCCCTGACCTGAAACGGCGAGCGTCCGCCGGGTTTCACCGCCTGCCACGCCATATACAGCAAATACGCAGCGCCGCCGATGCGCAGGGCGTCATAAGCGAAGGGCACCGCCATCAGCAGCGCGGTAATGCCGAGCGCAGCAAACAACATGTAAAACAGGAAGCCCAGCACTACGCCGCCGAGGGAAATCAGTCCGGCTTTCGGCCCCTGACAGAGTGAGCGTGAAATCAGGTAAATCATGTTCGGGCCGGGCGTTAATACCAGCCCGAGACAAATCAGCAGAAAGGGCAACCAATGGGCGGCATCGGGCATGGAAATCTCCGGCAAAATTCAGAAAGTTGAAGCACACAGATATAGAGTGTTTTACGCTATTTTAGCAAGTGGCAGGTTGTCATTTTTTATTCATCGATTCCGATGCATTCTATGAAGACAGCTTTTGTTCCTTCCGACTGAAAACTCAGGATTTATCATGACCAACACTATGATGTCCCCGCGTCTGGCGGTTGCCAGTCAGATTGCGGCACAGGCCGCCAGACTGGCGCTGGACTTTTTTCACCGCCGGGACGCTATCGAAATCAGCAGTAAGCGTACGCAGGATTTCGTTTCAGAAGCCGATCTGGCGGTTGAGCAGTTTATCCGCACCCGGCTGGCAGAGCATTTTCCGCAGGATGCGGTGATCGGCGAAGAGATGGGCGGCATTCTGACCGACGCGCCGTGCTGGGTGATTGATCCTATCGACGGCACCTCGAATTTCCTGCGCGGTTCGCCGCTGTGGGGCGTGTCGCTCGGGCTGGTGGAAAATAAACAGCCGGTGATCGGCATTGTGGCACTGCCGGTTTTAAACGACCTGTTTGCAGCAGAATCCGGAAAGGGGATTTTCCTCAACGACAAACCCTTCCGTCGCGATGATCGTTTTGAAGATGTACAGATTGTGTCGCTGGGCGACAGTGCGGACGACAAGCTGGACGAAGCCTCGGCCTTTTATCAGGGGATCCGCGCGGCTGACTGGTCAGTACATTGTTATCGCTGTACCACGGTCGGCATGGTGTTTGCGGCAAAAGGCATTATCGACGGCCATCTGCAACGGCGCACCACGCTGTGGGATATCGCTGGCGGCACGGTGTTGTGTCAGGAAGCCGGGCTGGAAACGGTGGTGAAATTCGCGAAGACAGCGGACGGCAGCGACAATTTCCGACACATGTCGGTGGCGGCCGGTACGGCGAATCTGTTGTCGGCAGTCACTCCGTTATGGCCCGCTTTTGAACCGAAGTGAGCCAAAGTGAGTCGCGCTGAGTGCTCTCTCTTTATGAGAGAGCAAATCTTTGCAACGCGTGGCAGATCATGTTTTTAAGGCGGGCCGGTAACATGAAAAATTCGTCCGGTAACCCTAAAATTACATTACGAAAGACAGCGCTTAACAAAATGAAATATAGTTTCATTTTCCCTAAAGTTCCCTTCATTCCGGCCGTTATGAGTGTTTCCTGTCACTGACTTTCCGATGTGCCCAGATGAAAAAGATCACCAACCTTTCCATACTTGCCCGTTTGCTGGGTGCATTCGCACTCGTCCTGAGCTTGCTGTTGATTCTGGCGGCGATGTCAGCCTGGCTGCTCAACAGCAGTAATCAGCAGATTGAAAACTACCGTGCCTACCGGCTTCCCGGCGTGCAGTATCCGCTGGTGATGCGCGGCACGCTGGCGGAATTACGCCTGCAACAGGTGCAATATATCGCCTCGCCAGAGGGGGCGCCGCGCGACGACCACCGGGTCGAAATCCTTCAGGCGGTTGCCACTTTTAAAGACGCGGAAAATGCGTATCTGAAGCTGGACAGCGGCGGCAGTCAGTCAGATCTGTTTAAGCAAATCGTCGCTAATTTTGAGCAGTTTTCGCTGGCGAATAATGATGTGATTGCGGCGGTTGAACGCAACGACATTGCGCAGGCCACGAAAATCAGTGGCGATAACTCACGGAAATATCGCACACAGTTAATGGCGGATCTGGCAACGCTGGTCAAAAACGAGCTGACCAACAGTGAGCAGGCGGCAGCGGATGCGCGCAGCAGCTATCACACGGCCAGCGCGATGTTTTTAGTGCTGGTCGGCGTGGCGTTTATTCTTTCACTGACGATGGCGCTGCTGCTGGCGCACCATCTGGTGAAACAACTGGGTGGTGAACCGGCTTATGCCGCCTCTATTATGCGTGAAATCGCTGCCGGTAATCTGGCGGCAAAAATCACGCTGAAACCGGGTGATGACGGCAGTTTGCTGGCTTCGCTGAACGGCATGAACCAGCAACTGAATAAAACTATTCATCAGATTATGGAAGGCAGTGAATCCATCAATCATGCCGCCAGTGAAATTGAACAGGGTAATGTGGATTTATCACAGCGCACCGAAGAACAGGCGGCCTCGCTGGTGCAGACCAGTTCCAATATGCAAAACCTGACCGCGACCGTCAGCCAGAACGCTGAGAACGCCCGGCAGGCCAGCCAGCTGGCGCTGGAAACCTCGAAAACAGCGTCTCAGGGCGGCGTGATTGTTACGGGGATGCAGGCACATATGCGTGATGTTTCCGGCAGTTCGAATGAAATTATCAATATCATCAGCGTGATTGAAGGCATTGCCTTCCAGACCAACCTGCTGGCGCTGAACGCCGCTGTGGAAGCGGCGCGTGCCGGTACGCAGGGTAAAGGGTTTGCGGTGGTGGCGAGTGAGGTGCGGGTGCTGGCGCAAAAAAGCGGGCAGGCGGCGAAAGAAATTAAAGATCTGATTCAGGGCACCGTCAGCAAAATTGCCGAAGGGTCATTGCAGGCTGATCGCGCCAGTAAAGCCATGAATGAGATTGTCAGCTCGGTGAATAAGGTGGCTGAAATTGTCAGAGAAATCTCGACAGCAAGTTCTGAGCAGCACACCGGTATTCACGAAGTGGGGATTGCCGTTGACCAGATGGACAGGGTGACGCAGCAGAACGCCGCGCTGGTGGAACAGGCAGCGGCAGCGGCGCAATCCCTGACGGAACAAAGCGTTGAGCTACGCAACGCCGTGCGGTTTTTCCGCACGGCGACAGCCTGAGCCGGGGGCGTCAGGCTTTATCTGTGAGGGTTATCTGCGACTCCCAGTCCGTATCGGGGTGTTGGGCAATCTGCTGTGGCGTCATCGGACGCCCCAGAAGATAACCCTGTAAGGTGTCGCAGCCCAGTTGCGTCAGAAATTCCTGCTGTTGGATCGTTTCAACGCCTTCGGCCACCACTTTCAGGTTCAGCGTCTGGCCGAGGGCAATGATCGCAGAAACGATACTGGCGTCTTCGCTACCGGCAATCAGGTCATTAATAAATGCACCGTCGATTTTCAGCTCACTGGCCGGCAGACGTTTCAGATAGAGCAGGCTGGAATAGCCGGTACCGAAATCATCAATGGAGGCTTTTACGCCGTACTGTGTCAGGCGCTCCAGAATTTCCACGCTGGCATCCGGGTTACGCATCGCGGTGGTTTCTGTCACTTCCAGCGTCAGCATTTCAGGCGGGATCTGATGGCGTTCAATGGTTTCAATCACCATTTCGACCAGATTCGCCTGCTCAAATTGCAGCGTGGAAAGATTCACCGCTACCGTCCATTGCGTATGACCGGCCAGATGCCATTCCCGCAACTGGCGACAGGCTTCATTGAGCACCCATTCGCCAATCGGGATAATCAGTCCGGTTTTTTCCGCCAGCGGCAAAAACACATCCGGGCTGAGGAGGTTACCGTCGCGCTCCCAGCGCAGCAGCGCTTCGAAGCCACTCACCGGCCCGTAAGGCGCAATAAATTTCGGCTGATAGTGCAAACGCAGCTCATGGTGTGCAACCGCCAGACGCAAATCATTGAGCATTTGCAGCTGGTTCTGGGCATTGGCATTCATCGACGGCTGGAAGAAACTGTGACCGTTACGGCCGGAATTTTTGGTGTGATACATCGCGGCATCTGCATTGAGCATCAGCTCGCGTTCATTCTCGCCATCGCCCGGATACACTGCGATCCCCACGCTGGCAGAGACCAGCAGTTCGTAGCGGGAAACGTAAAACGGACGCGCAATCAGATGCACCAGTTTATCGGCCAGTTGCGAGGCATCGGTGGGTTCGGTGATCTCAACCAGCAGTACAAACTCATCGCCGCCGAGCCGCGCCAGCGTATCTGTCGCCCTCAGCTGCGATTGCAGGCGTTCGGTGACTGAAATTAACAGCTGATCGCCGATGTGGTGGCCGAAGGCATCGTTAACGGCTTTGAATCCGTCGAGATCGAAAAACAGCACCGCAAACTGTGATTCGCCACGTGACGCTTTCTGAAACGCCTGACTCAGGCGGTCTTCCAGCAACAAACGATTTGGCAAATGGGTCAGATTGTCGTGCAGCGCCAGTTGGGTCAGCTCGCGGTTCGCCTGTGCCAGCGAAGATGCCAGAATCGAGGTGCGTGCCTGCATCCGGCCATCAAGGATAGAAATGATCAGGGTGATCGCCAGAATCGCCAGCGTGACCACAATCACCAGCAGTGCCAGCCAGTTATTGTCTACGCCGCTGAACGCCGCCATACTGTGGCTGTCCATCGGGAATTGTGCCGCAGCCATGCCAATGTAATGCATACCGACAATGGCAGCGCCCATTACCACCGCAGCGCTGATGCGCAGCAGACGGACATTGGGTGACTGATGACGCAGATTGAACGCCATCCACAGCGCCGCGCCGGAGGCGACAATCGCCACTCCCACGGATAACGCGACCCAACGGTAATCGTAGACAATGGGCGGCATCATCTGCATCGCCGCCATACCCGTGTAATGCATCGCGGCAATACCGCCGCCCATCAGCAAGGCACCGGCAAGTAACCGCCCGGTGGGTAACTCCTCAAGGCATACCAGCCACAGCGCAAAAGCTGAGGAAATGATGGCAATCAGCATAGAAAGCAGGGTAATTAAAGGGTCGTAACCCATTGGCATCGAAGCATTAAAGGCCAGCATGCCGATAAAATGCATCGACCAGATGCCGATACCCATTGCAATGGCGCCACCTGTTAACCAAAGTCGGGAAGCCTTTCCCTCTGTGGTGGCAACCCGGCCTGCCATATCAAGCGCGGTATAAGAGGCAAGCATTGCAACAATGAACGAAAACATCACAAGCACATTGTTGTAATTACTGGAAAACATGTGAGGCTCCACCAACAGAGAGTCGAAAGCGACGGGTTAATTTGTTATCCGGCGATAATGGCATTAAGCCTTATTAAAGGCGAACGAAGTTGCGATAATTTTTTTGGCATAATTAAGATTAATCCGTAAGTGATTTTAATCAAATAAAAAGATTTTTGATAAATTAACCCTGAAGAAAGTCAGGGTTAATAAAGCGAATCTGATACGCGCTTTGAAAGTGTTGTCTATAGTTAACAAATAATTAATTGAAAAAGGACAGAAGACTTTTATGCTAACTGTGCATCATTTGGATAATTCCCGTTCACAGCGAATCTTATGGATGCTCGAAGAATTGGGCGTCCCTTACGAAATCAAATGTTATCAGCGGGATAAAGGAACCATGCTGGCGCCGCCATCGCTGAAAAAAGTCCATCCTCTGGGCAAGTCGCCGGTGCTGGAAGACAACGGGCTGATCCTTGCGGAATCTGGCGCCATCATTGAATACCTGCAGGAAGTGTACGATGAGGCGGGCACGCTGAAACCCACGGCGTTTGCTGAGCATCAGCAGTATCGTTACTGGATACACTACGCTGAAGGTTCTCTGATGCCTTTGCTGGTGATGAAGCTGATTTTTAGCCGTCTGGGTAAACCGCCGATGCCGTGGCTCATCCGTCCGATTGCCGGCGCCATAGGACAGGGCGTGCAGAAGAATTATCTGGATAAGCAGATTTATACGCATATGGATTATCTGGAACAGCATCTGAGTACACATCCTTATTTCGCCGGTCAACAGTTCAGCGCGGCAGATATTCAGATGAGTTTCCCGATAGAGGCGATCAATGCCCGCGCCGGACTGGGAAAATATCCTCTGCTGAAGGCCTGGTTATCGAATGTCACCGCGCGTCCGGCATATCAGAAAGTGCTGGAAAACGGCGGTTCGTTTAATATTTTGCGTTAATTTCTTATCCATTTTTTATATTTTCAGGCGTTCATTACGGGCGGAGTTTTACGTAATAAACGTCTTATAAAAGATAAACCACAATAAATACCCTGTTATTTATTTCCCTTCTTTCCCCTCCTTGTTTGTCTCTTTTTCTGCCACCGGATAAATTTCCACCACAACCGCGTTTTTATTGACCAGACAACGGTAAATTGTTGTCATTCACGGTTGATGTACGGCGGTTAAAGGCAGGATAATCGTTTGCGTAATTTTTTGTCCTGCCACACGCGATGCGAGTTAAACGTTTGCCTTGCCGTTCTGACGCCGTTTTCGGCGATTTCAGGCGACAAATAAGGAAGTGAACGTGCAGAAACGGTTTCATAATGACCACGCCGGCTAATCAGTAAAGACATTCAGAGGATTTTCCATGTCGAGTCAACAACCTCAAGCTGGCCGCGCAGTTGCGCCAAAAGGCCCGCTTGATGCTTTTTTCAAAATCAGTGCGCGTGGCAGTAACGTCCGCCAGGAAGTTATCGCTGGCTTAACCACCTTTCTGGCGATGGTCTATTCGGTGATTGTCGTGCCCTCGATGCTCGGCAAAGCGGGCTTCTCGCCAACCGCAGTGTTTGTCGCGACCTGTCTGGTCGCCGGTTTCGGCTCCCTGCTGATGGGGCTGTGGGCGAATTTGCCGCTGGCGATTGGTTGCGCCATTTCTCTGACTGCTTTTACCGCATTTAGTCTGGTTCTCGGCCAGCACATCAGCGTACCGGTGGCGCTCGGCGCGGTATTTCTGATGGGTGTGTTGTTCACCATTATCTCGGTGACCGGCATCCGTTCGTGGATTTTGCGCAATCTGCCAACCGGCGTTGCGCACGGTACCGGTATTGGTATCGGCCTGTTCCTGTTACTGATCGCCGCCAATGGCGTCGGTCTGGTGGTGAAAAACCCGCTGGACGGCTTACCGGTGGCACTCGGCGCATTTACCTCATTCCCGGTCGTGATGACGTTGCTTGGTCTGGCGGTGATTTTTGGCCTGGAGAAACTGCGCGTTCCGGGCGGCATCTTGCTGGTGATTATCGCGATTTCCATTATCGGCCTGATCTTCGATCCAACAGTGAAATATCAGGGTTTATTCGCCATGCCTTCTCTGGCGGGGGCTGACGGTAAATCGGTGATTTTCGATCTCGATATTCTGGGTGCACTGAAAGCTGCGGTATTGCCCAGCGTGCTGGCACTGGTGATGACAGCGGTGTTTGATGCCACCGGCACCATCCGCGCTGTCGCCGGACAGGCAAACTTACTGGATGAAAACGGCCAGATCATCAGCGGCGGTAAAGCCCTGACGGCTGACTCCGTGAGCAGTATTTTCGCCTCCCTGGTTGGCGCATCTCCGGCAGCGGTTTATATCGAATCGGCAGCCGGTACGGCGGCGGGCGGCAAAACCGGTCTGACGGCTACCGTCGTCGGTGTGCTGTTCCTGCTGATGCTGTTCCTCTCTCCGCTGTCTTATCTGGTACCGGCTTACGCCACCGCACCCGCGCTGATGTACGTGGGTTTGCTGATGCTCAGCAATGTCACCAAACTGGATTTCAATGATTTCGTGGATGCGATGTCAGGGTTACTGTGCGCAGTATTTATCGTTCTGACCTGTAACATCGTCACCGGTATTATGCTCGGTTTCAGCGCACTGGTGATTGGACGCATCTTCTCCGGCGAATGGCGAAAACTGAACATCGGCACGGTGATTATCGCCGTAGCGTTAGTGGTGTTTTATGCGGGCGGATGGGCGATTTGATCTGTTTGCTCCCTCCCCTGCGAAGGGGAGGGTTGGGGTGGGGTATTAATGACGAATCAGTAGGTTGAAGTGTGCTTTGGCATGAGTTTTGTCATTAAAACCCCCTCCCGTCCTCCCCCTTCGCAGGGGGAGGAGCAAACCCTCTCTGATGTAACCGCACGCACTGATTTAAATCACATCCCCTTTTGATCTACTATTCCTTAGTTCGCTCCGGACTCACTCACCTGCGTCTGGCTGAAATTCATAAAAACAAGAGTCTAAGGAAAGCATGGAAATCTTCTTTACCATTCTGATTTTGATTCTGGTGGTGTCGCTCTCCGGTGTCGTCACCAGAATGTTGCCGTTTCAGGTTCCTCTTCCATTAATGCAGATTGCCGTCGGTGCTTTGCTGGCGTGGCCCAATTTTGGCCTGCACGTGGACTTCGATCCGGAACTGTTTCTCGTCCTCTTTATCCCGCCGTTGCTGTTCGCCGATGGCTGGAAAACCCCGACCCGTGAATTCCTCCACCACGGGCGCGAAATTCTCGGGCTGGCGCTGGTGCTGGTGCTGCTCACCGTCGTCGGTATCGGTTATCTGATTTATATGATGGTGCCGGATATTCCGCTGGTGGCCGCGTTCGCGCTGGCTGCGGTGCTGTCGCCGACCGATGCCGTGGCACTGGGCGGCATTGTCGGTAAGGGCCGTATTCCTAAGTCGATCATGAGCGTGCTGGAAGGTGAAGCGCTGATGAATGACGCGTCCGGTCTGGTGTCGCTGAAATTCGCTATCGCCGTGGCGATGGGCACGATGATCTTTACCGTCGGTGGTGCCAGTGTTGAGTTCCTGAAAGTCGCGATTGGCGGTCTGATGGCCGGTGTGGCGGTGACGTGGTTGTACAGTAAATCGCTGCGCATTATGAGCCGCTGGAGTGGTGATGATCCGGCGACACAAATCGTGTTCCTGCTGCTGTTGCCGTTCGCGTCTTATCTGATTGCCGAACATATCGGTGTGTCGGGCATTTTGGCCGCTGTGGCTGCAGGGATGACCATCAGCCAGTCCGGCATTATTCGTAATGCACCGCTGGCGATGCGTCTGCGTGCGAACAGCGTCTGGGCGATGCTTGAGTTCGTGTTCAACGGCATGGTGTTCATCATGCTGGGTCTGCAATTGCCGGGCATCCTTGAGAACTCAATTGATCAGGCGACACACGACCCGTCTATCGTGACGTGGCACCTGTTTGCTGATGTCGGGATTATCTACTTTGCGCTGCTGATCCTGCGTTTCGTCTGGCTGTGGGTGATGAAGAATTTCAGCAACCGTTTCCTGAAAAAGAAACCGCTGCTGTTTGGCAGCTACAGTACGCGTGAACTGTGGGTGGCGTCTTTTGCCGGTGTGCGCGGAGCCATTACCCTGGCCGGTGTGCTGTCGATTCCGTTATTCCTCGCCGATGGTTCGGCGTTTCCGTCGCGTTATCAGCTGGTGTTCCTGGCGACTGGCGTCATTCTGTTCTCGCTGATTGCCGGTGTGATTGCCTTGCCGTTCCTGCTCAAAGGCGTGGTAGTGGCGGATGGTACCGCTTATCGCGAAGAAGAGCGCATGGCGAAATCGGTCGCGGCGGAAGTGGCGATTGAAAGCCTGCATAAGATGGAAGAGCGTCTGGCGGCGGATACCGAAGAAAATATTGATGAACAGACGCTGAAGGAAATCAGTTCGCGGGTTATCGGGACGTTACGGCGACGCACGGCCAACCGCGATGATATGGAAACCGCGCTGAAGCTGGAAAATCTCGAGCGTCGCTTCCGTCTGACTGCGCTGCGCGCGGAACGTGGTGAGCTGTATCACCTGCGTGCCACGCAGAAAATCAGTAATGAGACGCTGCAAAAACTGCTGCATGACCTCGATTTGCTTGAGGCGCTGCTTGTCGAAAAAGAAGTGTAGTTTCTGTCAGAAATGAAAAAACCGCGTGCGCTGCCAGGTTCACGCGGTTTTTTATTGGCTATTTCCAGTAGTCGCGGCACAACGTGATCCACGCCTGTGCACTGTGCGAGAGATAGCTGCCCTGATGCCAGATCAGCCCGAGCTGCCACGGCATCAGCGGATCCAGTGGCAGCCACATCAGGACATTCTTATCCAGCCGCTGACAGACAGGTTCCGGCAAAATCGCCACACCCATACCGGTTTGTACCATCGCCGCCAGGAAATCCCACTGCCCGCTGCGCGCCGCAATTTTTGGCGTAAAGCCGTGTGAGGTAAAGGCATCCATCAGCTGGCGGTACAGGGCAAAATCTTCGTTATAAATCAGGATGCTTTCTTCAGCCAGATCACTGAACCCGATGCGCGTGCGGTTCAGCCAGTGCGGCGTGCGCGGCACCACAACGCACAGCGGATGACTGAACAGCAGCAGTGAGGCGATAGAAGGCACGGCGTCAGCGGGCAGGGCAGTCAGCGCCAGATCCAGCTCGCCGGAAATCACAGCCTGTTGCACGGTCAGCCCGCCAAACTCGGAAATAATCAGTTCAATGCCGGGATATTGCTGGCGGAAGCTGCCGATAAGCGGCGCGATTTGCGTCCCGACCATCGGCGGAATGCCCAGCCGCAGATGACCGGATTTCAGCGAGTTAATGTCTTCCAGTTCCGCTTCAAGCTGGCGGAATTCCTCAAGGATATTCAGGCCACGCTGATACAACGCCTGACCGCTGTCGGTCAGGTGTAAACGCCGTCCTTCGCGGACAATCAGCGTGCATTCCAGTTCTTCTTCCAGATGACGCAGCATTTTGCTGATCGTTGGCTGGGTGACGAACAACTTTTCCGCCGCGCGGGTAAAGCTCTGCTGGCGAACCACTTCGACAAAATAGCGTAAGGTACGGACGTCCATGGGCTGATGTTTCCCCGGTCAGATCGGCGAGTTACAAAGTATTCCAAACTGGAATCATTTTTATGATTTTAATTCATTTCTTTACCAGTTTCCTGCCAGCGTATACTTCATTTTCACACTTTTCCCTCTTTCGAGGTCGTCCCCATGTTGTTGGCGTTGCGCACTAAAGCGCCGTCCCTGCTGACCCGTTGTCAGATCCCTGTTCAGGTGGTGTTGTACGCGGTGTTATTCGTTATCGCTGATCGTCTGGTCACTGCGTTACATCTGCCGTTACCCGCCAATATTGTCGGGATGCTGATGCTTTTACTGCTGATTATGTTGCGTATTTTGCCTGTGAAATGGGTGAAAGCCGGTTCCCGCTGGTTGCTGGCGGAAATGCTGCTGTTCTTCGTACCAGCCGTGGTGGCTGTGGTGAATTACGCCCAGTTGCTGATGATCGAAGGCTGGAAAATCTTTCTGGTGATTGGGATCAGCACGATGCTGACGCTCGGGGCGACTGCCGTGGTGGTCGATAAAGTGTATCGTCTGGAGCAGCGTCTGGCGGCAAGGAAGGCGAGCCGTGACTGATTTACTGATCAGCATGTTGTGTTTTGTGGTCACCCTCGGGTTGTATTACGGCAACAAAAAACTGTACCGCCAGAAGCGCACACTGCTGCTGATGCCACTGGTGTTCACGCCGATTGTACTGGTGATTTTGCTGGTGGTGACGCACACGTCGTATCAGGATTACCTCGGTGAGACGCACTGGTTGTTATGGCTGCTCGGGCCGTCAACCATCGCGTTTGCGGTGCCGGTTTACGAGAATATGGCGGTGATCCGCCGTCACTGGATGTCGCTGAGTGCGGGCGTGCTGACGGCGATAGTCGTTGCCGTCGGCAGTTCCGTCTGGCTGGCGCGCATGCTGACCCTGCCCGAAGAAATCCAGCGTAGTCTGGCGGTACGCTCTATCACTACGCCGTTTGCACTGGCAGCCGCGAAACAAATGGGTGGCCAGCCTGATCTGGTCGCGTTGTTTGTGGTGATCACCGGCGTATTCGGCATGGCGGTCGGGGATATGCTGTTTCTGCGTCTGGCGGTAAAAAGCGGCCTCGCAAAAGGTGCCGGTTTCGGTGCGGCGTCGCACGGAGCGGGTACGGCGAGAGCTTATGAACTGGGTGCGGAGGAAGGCGTGGTATCGAGTCTGGTGATGATGCTGGCAGGGGTTGTCACTGTGGTGATTGCGCCGGTGATCGGGGGAGTGATGTGGTGATGATCTTTTGAAAAAGATCTGAAACATTAAGGTCAAGACCTTGGGTTGCCACCCAAACTGGCCTTAAGGGCGGCTTATCGCCGCCGCCCTTAAGAATCCCGGGCTCTTTTACTGCACGCTTCGCTCGCTGGCTATGTTTCAGGTGCCGCAGCGATAGCCGCAAAATTCCGCCGCTGCGCGGTGCCCTCCGTTCGGGTTACAACCCGCGCAAAAAGACGCGCGGTTTTCCACCTCTCCTCCGGCGGTATTTTGGAACCGGCCTCAACTTTAACTTCACAACCTCACTTTCCCCTTTTGGGCGGTTTCGGCGCAGCGCGATAAGTGATCACCGCTAATGAGAAACCGAAATTTTCACCGTTCCGTTCAGATGCCGGTCAAGCTGCGGCCTCAGCTCAGTGAATCACCTGTGACAAGAACTCCCGCGTCCTCGCTGACTTCGGATTGGCAAAGAACTCCAGCGGCGGGGCCTGTTCCACGATCTCCCCGCGATCCATAAAGATCACCCGGTCGGCGACCGTTCTTGCAAAGCCCATTTCATGCGTTACACACAACATGGTCATGCCTTCTTCCGCCAGCGTGATCATGGTGTCCAGCACCTCTTTCACCATTTCCGGATCGAGCGCAGAAGTCGGTTCATCAAACAGCATAATTTTGGGCTTCATACACAGCGAGCGGGCGATCGCCACACGCTGTTGCTGACCGCCGGAAAGCTGTCCGGGGAATTTATGCGCATGCTCGGCGATACGGACACGTTTCAGGTAATGCATCGCCAGTTCTTCGGCTTCTTTCTTTGGCATCTTACGCACCCAGCAGGGTGCCAGGGTGCAGTTTTGCAAGACGGTCAGATGCGGGAACAGGTTGAAATGCTGGAACACCATGCCGACTTCGGTGCGCACGCGTTCGATATTGCGCAAGTCGTCGTTCAGTTCGGTTCCGTCCACCACGATGCGCCCTTGCTGGTGCTCTTCCAGATGGTTAATGCAACGGATGGTCGTTGATTTCCCCGAGCCGGAAGGGCCGCACAACACGATACGTTCACGCGGTTTCACGCTCAGGTTGATGTCTTTCAATACGTGGAACTGTCCGTACCACTTATTCACGTTTTCCAGCGTGATCATCATATTTTGGTTTTCAGTGACTTGATGGTCGCTCATGGTTTACCTCAGTGTGCGGAACGTCCGGTGTGAAAGCGTCTTTCCAAATGCTGGCTATAACGCGACATGCTAAAACAGAAAATCCAGTAGACGGCGGCGGCGAAGACGTAGCCTTCGGTTGACATGCCCAGCCATTCAGGATCGACGGTGGCTTGCTGGACGCTGCTGAACAAATCAAACAGGCCGATGATGATCACCAGACTGGTGTCCTTAAACAGCGCGATAATAGTGTTGACCAGACCCGGTATCACCATTTTCAATGCCTGCGGCAGAATGACTAAGCCTTGCGTTTTCCAGTAGCCGAGCGCCAGTGATTCGGCGGCCTCCGTCTGGCCTTTCGGCAGCGCCTGTAACCCGCCGCGCACCACTTCCGCGACATACGCCGACTGGAACAGCACCACACCCACCAGCGCACGCACCAGTTTGTCGATACTCGTCCCTTCGGTCATAAACAGCGGCAGCATCACCGAGGACATGAACAGCACGGTGATAAGCGGCACGCCGCGCCAGAATTCGATGAAAATCACCGACAGAATACGCACGACAGGCAGGCTTGAACGCCGTGCCAGCGCCAGCATAATGCCCAGCGGTAACGCACCGGCAATGCCGACAGCGGCAATGATCAGCGTCAGTGTCAGGCCACCCCACTGACGGGTTTCGACGCGACTCAACCCCAGGAAACCGCCGTACAGCATGATCCAGGTGAAAATCGGGAAGAGCACCATCCAGCAGGCGATATAACGTCCGCGGCGTGGCATGGCTTTAAAGAAGATCGGTGCAAGGGTCAGCAGACCGACGATCAGTGTGACGTTGATGCGCCAGCGTTGATCGAACGGATACAGCCCGTACATGAACTGGCCGAAACGTGCGTGGATAAACACCCAGCACGCGCCAGCTTTGGTGCAGTCAGTGCGCGCCGTGCCAACCCAGTTGGCCTGGAAAATCACCCAGTTCAACAGCGGAGGGATCAGCAGCCACATCAGCCATAAACAGAACAGCGTCAGCAGGCTGTTAAACCAACTGGAGAACAAATTTTTACGCGCCCAGAGCACGGCCGTTCCGAGTGGCGTTCCGGGTTTCACGGCTCTGACTCCCGGAGGAAGTGTTGTCATTGTCATGGGATTCCCTTAACGCTCGACCAGCGCGATACGCCGGTTGTAAATGTTCATCAGGAAGGAAATTGCCAGGCTGATGATCAGGTACACCGACATCGTAATAGCAATGGTTTCAATTGCCTGACCGGTCTGATTGAGCACGGTACCGGCGAACAGCGACACCATATCCGGATAGCCAATTGCAGCCGCCAGAGAGGAGTTTTTCACGATATTGAGATACTGGCTGGTCAGCGGTGGAATGATCACCCGCATGGCCTGCGGCAAAATCACCTGACGCAACGTGACAGGATTCGGCAATCCTAACGAACGGGCGGCTTCATGCTGACCGTGTGAGACAGACTGAATGCCGGATCGGATCACTTCGGCGATAAACGTTGAGGTATAGACCGATAATGCCAGCGTTAACGCCGCCAGTTCCGGGATCAGCACCATGCCGCCACGGAAGTTGAACCCGCGTAGCGCAGGCACGTCCCAGTGCAGCGCAGGCCCGAAAATCAGGTGCGCCAGCGCCGGAAAGACAACCAGCATCACAATCGCCCACGGCCAGATATGCCAGATCCGGCCGGTGTGGATCTGGCGGAAATGGTTGTAGCGTTGCAGCGCGATGATGCCAAAAATCGCCAGCAGCACGGCGATAAAGCCCGCCAGACTGCCCGGTGCCAGTTCCGGTGAGGGCAGATACAGGCCACGGTTACTGACGAAAGCCAGGTCAAAAGCATTCAGACTCTGACGCGGTCCCGGCAGGTTACGCAGTACGGCGAAATACCAGAAGAAGATTTGCAGCAGCGGGGGAATGTTACGGAACGTCTCGATATATACCGTCGAGACTTTGCGAATCAGCCAGTTATCGGAAAGGCGTCCTAGGCCGATAATGAACCCGAGAATCGAGGCAAAAACGATACACAGCGCGGAAACCAGCAGCGTATTCAGCAGACCGATAACAAATACGCGGGCGTAGGTGTCACCTTCCTGGTAATCAATAAGATGCTGAACAATGCCGAAACCGGCACCTTTTTCAAGAAACGCAAATCCCGAGGTGATCCCTCGTGTAGTCAGATTGGTAATGGTGTTGTGGAGCAGGTAACCCAAACAGGCTACCAGCAACACCACCGCGAAAATTTGGTAAATCCAGGCTCGTACGGCTGGGTTGGTCAGCGATAACGAACCTTTTTCGGTTGGGCGTTGCGACATAGTGAATGGCCTTTAGCAATCTTTCACCGGGAAGTGATGCACCGGGGAACGACCGGTGCATCAACATCCTTAAACACTTTTCAACTTCATGAAGAAAGGATATTTAGCGAACTGGAGGAGCGTATTGGATCCCGCCTTTATTCCACAATGCGTTCTGGCCACGTTTGATTTTCAGCTCGCTGCCCTGACCGACGTTGCGTTCAAAGCTTTCGCCGTAGTTGCCGACCTGTTTAACGATTTTTACTACCCAGTCATTAGGCACTTTCAGGTCAGCACCGTAAGTCCCGGTTTTGCCCAGCAGGTTGCTCATATCAGGTGTCGTCGGGTTAGCCGCCAGCTTATCCACGTTCTGAGAGGTTACGCCCATTTCTTCAGCGTTCAGCATCGCGAACAGTGACCAGCGGACGATCGCCAGCCAGTCTTCGTCACCACGACGAACTACCGGACCCAGAGGTTCTTTAGAAATCACTTCCGGCAGAACGATGAATTCGTCTGGTTTGCCGAGTTTGATACGCAGTGCGTACAACTGAGACTGGTCAGAGGCCAGGGTGTCACAACGACCTGAGTCCAGCGCTTTCGCACTTTCGTCCGAGCGGTCGAAGGTGACCGGGGTGTAAGTCATTTTGTTGGCTTTGAAGTAGTCAGCCACGTTCAGCTCAGTATCCGTACCGGCCTGCAGACAGACCGTTGCGCCATCGAGTTCTTTCGCGCTTTTCAGGCCCGCTTTCTGGTGAGTAAGGAAGCCGATACCGTCGTAGTAGTTTACGCCAGCGAAAATCATGCCCATGCCCGCATCGCGGGAAGAGGTCCAGGTCGTGTTACGTGACAGGATGTCCACTTCGCCAGACTGCAGCGCGGTGAAACGCTCTTTGGCAGTCAGCGGGGTATATTTCACTTTCTCAGCATCACCAAACACGGCAGCAGCCACCGCACGGCAGACGTCAACGTCGATACCGGTGAATTTGCCTTTGGAGTCAGCGTAAGAGAAGCCTGGCAGGCCGTCGCTGATACCGCATTGAACAAATCCTTTCTTTTTAACGGCATCCAGAGTGGTACCTGCATGAGCCTGACCAGCCAGTGTCACGAAGCTTGCTGCGGCAATCAGTGTTGAGAGCAATATTTTTTTCATAAAGCGTCCTGTGAGACAAAACTGAAAATTATTATTGTGTAAGTGCCGGAGCACCCTGTCTGTTTATGGGGCAACGCCCTCTGCACCTGTCTTTGCAAAGGGAGTGCCAACATGAAAAACGCCCCATCAATCAAGTCATGTAGAGGAATTGCACAGTAACATTGACGAGGCGTATAAAATTTATTGCCCCGTTTCAGTGCGCGGTCAATGTGGCTGCGTTAAATGAGTGCGGAATATTTCAATATTGGAGTGCAGATCGCGCTGTTTGCAGCGAAGTGAAATGTGCATTCATATTTGGAAAAAAAATGAGGCAAAACGATGAGTAAATCTCTCAGACCAGGCGTTCTGAGAGATATGTTGGCATGACGGGATTTAAAACAGGGGACATTATCAGTGCAGCGGAGAAAATGGAGTGACTTATTTGGCCTGATCTTTACTGCCTTTGATCAGTTTACGCGCCGCCGCAATCTGGTCATTGTCCGGCGTTTTAGGTTTGGCTTTGTTGAGCGCAGAACTGAGGCCTGAGCGCCCCCAAAGGTCAAAGCTGTCATCCTCTTTGAGATGGTCAAAGATAGAAGGTGTCGCGTCGGGTTTTTTAGCCATAAAGATTACAGATCTCTTATTGGATGCAATGAATGAAAAAAGCCCGACGCGGTGGCATCGGGCTACTGTTTTATGGCCTCTGGCGCTTATCGATAAAGCGAAGGCGCACCCGCCGGGCGGGTTTTAAAGCGGCGATGCAGCCAGAGATACTGATCCGGCGCACGCATAATTTCTTTTTCGATCACGCGATTCATGTAGGCTGCTGCCGCCATTTCATCGTCGATCGGGTAATCCTGCAACTGGGGCTGGATAACCAGTTCATAACCCGTACCGCCTGCTTTACGTACCAGCACAACGGTCACCAGCGCAGGTTTTGCCAGACGCGCCAGCATAAAGGTTCCGCTGGTAGTTGCGGCCTGATCGACAGCAAACAGTGGCGCAAATACGCTGCCACGCGGGCCGTAATCCTGATCCGGCGCAAACCAGACAGCTTCGCCTTTTTTAAGCGCGTGAACCATACCGCGTAAATCTTTGCGATCGAGCATCGCCTTGTTAGACCGCATACGCCCCCAGGTCTGCACAAATTCCATCGCTTTATTATTGTGCGGGCGATACATCGCCATCATCGGCTGACATAAGCCCATCGCGCGGCCGCCTAATTCCAGCGACATAAAATGCACGCCAATCACCAGCACGCCCTGTTTGTTTTCCTGCGCCTTTTTCAGGTTGTGCAGGCCGCTGACGTCAAACCAGCGTTTAACACGGGCATCCGACCAGAACCAGGCCATGCCGGTTTCCAGCAGGCCCATGCCAAGGGATTCAAAGTTGCTGATGATGCGCGCTTCGACCTGATCAGCGGGGAGATCCGGGAAGCACAATTGCAGGTTACGGCGCGTTATCGACACACGACGTTTCAGGAAACGCATGGACGTCCGGCCCAGCCAGATGCCGAGACGGTTTAACACCGGATAAGGAAGCTGAACCAGCAGGAACAATACGCCAAGGCCAAACCAGGTCAGCCAGTAACGTGGATGTAAAAATGATGCGCGAAAGCGAGGAGAATTCATAAAAGCCCAATCATCTGCATAAAAAACCGGGGTAACGCGTCAGGGGTTAGCTCAGTCGCGATACGAATTGTCTGTTAAAGAGTGGGACAACATGCGGGTGTAAACGTTTCCGAAAGCACATATATTGACTCACTTTTACTTTATCAAGACACAATTAAAAGGCGGGATCGCGAAGCTGAAGGGCTGTCCGTAGGCGTTGAGCGGGGCGAATTCGACTCTTGCCGTGAGTATAACATGTCGTGTGATCTAACCGCAGAGGGTAATTGTCCGATAAACGCACTCTTTACTGTTTATTTACGTGTGGGTTTAGACAATAAAATGAAAACGCTACGGAAAGAAGGCATTAGCATTCAGACGTCGCGATATCCTCCACATGATATTTCAGCATGCTCCGCTGGCGAAACATGCTGAAAGGGAATATCAGCGATACAGCGGGTTGCTCATCACAGAGTACCGTCCACTGCCATACAGCGCGATCACGACGGCGGCCATGAAGTAATAGACGATATCTTCAATCGCCCAGGCACCGACCGGGGTGAGTGCAAAGGTGTGATGGATACCGACCATCATCCACGCAACAATCATTGTCGCTGCGGCAGACAGCGCGGCGAGTCGGGTGAAAATCCCCAGCATCATCATAATCGGGGCGATCACTTCGCCGATGATCACGCCGTAGGCGACAAATGCCGGAATACCATAGCCTGCCAGCATGCCCTGAATACCGCCCAGACCGTCATGCAGCTTATGCCAGCCGTGAAAAATCAGCAGTCCATAGGTGATCCGTAACAGCAAAATCGCCAGATCAGGTTTGTTCAGTGCTGCGGTAAAACGAAGATAAAGTTGCTTCATCAGAGTGACTCCCGGAGACGTTTTATTGTCCGTCTAAGGTAGTGCTTAATCGCTGAATGCAGGAGATAATTATTCTCATTTGGGTTGATCTGGGTTAGGTTTTGCGCAGATTTTGGGGTAAAGGTCTACGGGCAAAGCAGAAAACAAAAAGGCGCTCCCCTTGCGGAAAAGCGCCTTTTTAAGACATCGACTGATTAGTATCAGTTCATGCCGTATTTTTTCAATTTCTTACGCAGCGTACCGCGGTTGATACCCATCATCAGGGCCGCACGAGTCTGGTTGCCACGGGTATACTGCATCACCATGTCTAACAGTGGCTGTTCAACTTCAGCCAATACCAACTCATACAGGTCATTCACGTCCTGACCATTCAATTGAGCAAAATAGCCCTTAAGTGCTTGTTTTACCGAGTCACGCAGGGGTTTTTGGGTTACCTGATCCTGAGAATTAACGGTAGAAACGGTCAGTACGTCAGAATTCACGCGTTGTTCGAACATAGTTCTGTCAGCTCTTTTTTGTTACGCAAGATTTTCGAAATATGCTTCCAACGCCTCCAGCTGTTCGCTGGCATCCTCTATGGCGTTGAAGGAGCGCCGAAACTGGTCATTTGGGGCATGCTCCTGGAGATACCAGGAAACGTGCTTACGGGCGATACGGAATCCCTTGCCTTGACCGTAAAAGTCGTGCAATTCCCGTACGTGCCCTATTAACAAGCGCTGAACCTCACCCATAGGAGGTGGAGGTAACAGCTCCCCTGTGTCCAGATAATGCTGGATTTCCCGGAAGATCCAGGGTCTCCCCTGAGCGGCACGTCCTATCATCAGAGCATCAGCTCCGGTGTAGTCGAGCACCGCTCTGGCTTTATGCGGGTCAGTTATGTCGCCATTCGCGATAATCGGAATGGAAACACTCTGCTTAACTGTCCGAATACTGTCGTACTCTGCTTCTCCATTGAAGAGACAGGCACGGGTTCGGCCATGAATAGTCAGGGCCTGAATTCCACAGTCTTCAGCCAATTGGGCAATTTGTACACAGTTACGGTGTTCCGGTGCCCAACCAGTACGAATTTTCAACGTGACTGGCACATCTACCGCCTTAACAACGGCAGTCAGGATTTGTTTCACCAAATCCGGATACTGCAACAATGCAGAACCTGCCAGTTTGCGGTTCACTTTCTTGGCCGGGCAGCCCATATTGATATCAATGATTTGCGCACCGCTTTCCACGTTAATTCGTGCAGCAGCCGCCATATCTTCGGGGTCGCAACCGGCAATTTGCACGGCGCGGATCCCCGGTTCATCGTTATGTACCATGCGCAAACGTGACTTATCCGTCCGCCACACCTCCGGATTGGAGGAGAGCATTTCAGATACTGCCATTCCAGCCCCCATCGCATGACATAAGGCACGAAATGGTCGGTCAGTGATACCGGCCATCGGGGCCGCAATCAGGCAATTTGTAAGCTGGTGGTGTCCGATGCGCATGAACTAGGAATGACCATACTGATGTCCGCAAGGGCGCGTATATTACGCATTTTCGCTGCGATATGAAAGGCCAAACTTTGAGCAATTTGATAAGAAAATGCCTTGTCAGCGCTGAAGTTCATGACGATTTGTTTTTTTATCGTGGTTTTACATTGAGTTATGTGACTTTGGTCAAATTGTGCGCTTGGGCAAATTCCTAATAACTCTCTGAATCATCCGGTTATAACAGTTGATTCTAAGGGGAGATCTGACGTTTTAAGCAGCAACAACCACAAAATTCTGTGATGCAGATCGTCTTTTGGTTAAAAAGTGACTCATTTTCAGAAAGGTGAACAAACAAGACAAAGAGATGCAGAAACAGGTTCTGCACCTTAATCTGCAGTACGGAATTACTCTGCCACTACCACGCGGCCATGCAGTCCTTGTACCGGGCGATTGTTCGCATGATGCATCGCATGCTGGAATTTCTTCAGCTGCGCCTCAGACAGCGTCTGAGGTTGTTTAACGACCAGCCAGCGAACGCCTTCTGTACAAGGTGGCGTAGTCAGCGATCCGCTGAAACGATAATGCGTCAGATCGGTGGGCAGCAGGCCATCAAGACTGACTTTCTCTTTCAGCGTGACAGATTCGCCCGCTTTTTCCGGCATCTGTTGCCAGATTTTTTCCAGCTCGGCATTAGCTTTGCCGGTTTCAAACATTACGGCAATCACCGCAATTTCACCGTCAGCATCCATATGAACAAAATGCGCCTCCATCGGGAAAGATTTACCGTTGAGGGTATTTTCGCTCGGAGAGTGGAAGTGGAATTGCTGGAGGACGAATTTATCCCCGTCCAGCGTGGCAAAATCACCCTGCTGAACATTGACCTGCACGCTGTGGCCGTTATTAATGACATTCACCGGCGGTAACTGATAGCTGAGTTTAAGCGGGCGAGGGTGCACCTCTAACGCCTCTTTGATATCGATAGGCGACTGTGCTTTGCCCTGCTCGCACAGATGGAAGTCAGGGCTGAGTTTTGACCAGTTTTGCGGGGCGGCGTCGCCATCATATGACCAGTGTGGCGCTTCGTTTGCGAAGGCGGGTTGTGCAGAAACTGACAGCGTAAGTGCAGCCAGCGCGGCAGACAATATTGTTCCTTTCAAGAGTTATCCCTTTCATTTGCTGAGTAATAAACCTTGCGAAGTGTAAGGGGTTTAGGCGGCAGGAGAAATACGGGAAAAGGCCGGAAAAGGATTTTGGGGGAAAACCCGCTCTTTCTGCACAAACAGAAAAAGCGGGAGGCTGACATCAGGCTTTTTTAACACCGGTTATACGGCACCATTCTTCTTTCTCGGCCACCGGATCCAGTTCGAATTGGTCTTTATAGGCATCCGCTACGCTTTGCGCCTGGCTGGCAAGTACGCCGGAAAGCCCCA
This sequence comes from Rahnella sp. P4_A8, assembly GCF_056402435.1. Taxonomy (NCBI): domain Bacteria; kingdom Pseudomonadati; phylum Pseudomonadota; class Gammaproteobacteria; order Enterobacterales; family Yersiniaceae; genus Rahnella; species Rahnella sp. P4_A8. The sequence continues at coordinate 101,218 of NZ_JBFUHK010000008.1, forward strand.
GATGGCCACCTGCTACCGGCAGCACGCTGATCAGTGGCGCCAGTTCGCGCAGAGGGCCTGCGAGAATATTGGCGACCACCACGTCGGCTGACAGGTTATCAGGCTGGTCTTTCGGCAGATAAAGCGACAGACGCTCTGATACGCCGTTACGTTCGGCGTTATCGCGGCTGGCCTGAATTGCCTGCGGATCGATGTCGATCCCAACCACGTGTTTTGCGCCCAGCTTCAGCGCGGCGATCGCCAGAATGCCGGAACCGCAACCGAAGTCGATCACGGTTTTATCGGTCAGATCCAGACTGTCGAGCCATTGCAGACACATCGCGGTGGTCGGGTGGGTGCCGGTACCAAACGCCAGTCCCGGATCCAGCATCACGTTTACGGCATTAGGATCCGGCACATCGCGCCAGCTCGGGCAAATCCACAGACGTTCGCCAAAACGCATCGGGTGGAAGTTATCCATCCATTCGCGTTCCCAGTCTTTGTCTTCCAGTTGTTCGATTTTGTGCACGAAACCTTTGCCCAGCAGAGGTTCGTTCTCCAGCATGACGATCACTTCGTCCATGTCGGTTTCCGCATCGTACAGGCCGATGGCGTCGGTATCACCCCACAGCAGGGTTTCGCCCGGCAGCGGTTCGAAGACCGGATTATCGTGGGTGTCCTGGAACGTTACGGACACGGCGCCACTTTCGATAAGCGCGTCGCTCAGCGTTTCCGCGTCGTTACCGGTGGTATTAATTTTCAGTTGGATCCAAGGCATAGCCATTCTCTTCTTAACAATCTGTAAAATCAGTGCCGCCCGATCAGGACGGCTTGAGTACGTTTTCGCGTGGCTGTTTACCAAACTTATTGCCGGCATAAAACGCCAGCAGGCTCAGTAACAGCGACGGCACAATCGGATGCAGACCGGCAATATGCAGGTCAATACTGGCGAGCAGGGTATAACAAACCGCGCCAACAATCATTGAGCTCAGTGCGCCCGTGGCGTTCGCCCGCTCCCAGTACAAACCGAGCACCAGCGGCCACAGGAACACCGCTTCCAGCCCGCCAAACGCCAGCAGGTTCAGCCAGATAATCATTTCCGGCGGACGCCATGCGGCCAGTAAGACCAGTAATCCCAGTATAAAGGTGGCCCAGCTTGAGAAGCGTTTTAACTTGCGCTCGTTAGCCAGTTGTTCCGGTTTAATACCGAGGTACAAGTCTTTAACGATAGTCGCAGATGATTGCAAAAGCTGCGCGTTGATGGTCGACATAATGGCGGCCATCGGTGCCGCGAGGAAAATCCCGGCGGCGTAGGGCGGCAGCACGGTGATCATAAGCGTCGGGATCACCTGATCGGGAATTTTCAGATCAGGTAAAATGGCACGCCCCAGCGCACCCGCCAGATGCATACCAAGCATCAAAATGGCGACCACGATAGTGCCGAGCACAATGCCACGGTGTACCGCTTTGCTGTCTTTGTAGGAAATACAGCGCACGGCGGTATGCGGCAGGCCAATCACGCCAAAGCACACCAAAACCCAGAAAGAAGCCATAAACGGCAGTGAAAGGACGTCATCCCCGCCATGCACGGATACCAGTTTCGGGTCGATTTGCTGGAGCTTATCCACCGCACTGTGCAGGCCACCCGCCGCGTGAATGACAGCGATCAGGAGTAAAATGGTGCCGAGCAGCATCACCAGTCCCTGCATGGCGTCATTGAGCACGCTGGCACGAAAGCCGCCAAACGCGGTATACAGCGCGATGCTGATGCCGAAAATCAGCAGTCCGGTGTCGTAAGGAATACCGGCTGCTGTTTCCAGCAGGCGTGCACCACCGATGAACTGAACGGTCATCGCGCCCAGAAATGCCACCAGCAGACTCAGGCTTGCCAGCCAGACCAGCAGACGGCTCTGGTAGCGGGCAAACAGCATGTCGTTCAGCGTGACCGCATTATAGCGGCGCGCCAGAATGGCGAATTTTTTACCCAGTACGCCGAGTGAAAGCCAGACGGCAGGCAACTGAATCATTGCCAGCAATACCCAGCCAAGGCCAAATTTGTAGGCGGCACCGGGGCCGCCGATAAAGGAACTGGCACTGATGTAGGTGGCGGTCAGGGTCATGGCCAGCACGAAGCCGCCCATGGAGCGGTTGCCGAGGAAATATTCAGTCAGGAAGTTGCCCTGCTCGCGGCGGGTATATGCATAAACAGACAACCCAAAAACCAGCAGCAAATAGGCAATCAGTGGCAATAAGACTTCAGTCTGCATGACTGTCCTCCAGCGGAATATCGCGGTAAATCACGCGAACCATCAGCCAGCTTAAAAGAACGAATATCAGCGGTACCAGCAGACAGGCCATTTCGAACCAGTGCGGCAGGCCGGTGATGCCCTGTTTATCGTCAGGAATATAGGCGGCAAAACTCCATGCCAGCAGATAAGCAATCGTCAGCCCAAAAGCCCATCGGGCTTCACGGTTGGCTTGTAAGAAACGTTTGTCCAACGCCATTTACTTGTCTCCCCTCAAAACGTAAAAAAGGCCGGAATATCCGGCCTTGATAAGAGAGTACGCAACGGTACGGTCTTTTTTATTTTTCCTGCAAACCGAGTTTTTTCTCAAGATAGTGGATGTTAGTGCCACCATGCTGGAAATTCTCGTCGTCCATAATGCGCATTTGCAGTTCAATGTTGGTTTTGATGCCGTCGATGATCAGTTCTGCCAGCGCATTTTTCATGCGGGCAATGGCCACTTCACGGGTTTCACCGTAAGTGATCAGTTTACCGATCATGGAATCGTAGTACGGAGGCACTGTGTAGCCTGCATAAATGTGCGATTCCCAACGAACACCGAAGCCGCCAGGTGCGTGGAAACGGGTGATTTTGCCTGGGCTTGGCAGGAAGGTGTTCGGGTCTTCCGCGTTAATGCGGCATTCCACCGCATGGCCTTTGACTTTCACTTCGCTTTGTTTGATCGACAGTGGCTGGCCTGACGCAATGCGCAGCTGCTCTTTGATCAAATCCACACCGGTGATCATCTCGGTAACCGGATGCTCAACCTGGATACGGGTGTTCATTTCGATGAAGAAGAACTCGCCGTTTTCATACAGGAACTCGAAAGTACCTGCGCCACGGTAGCCAATATCCACACAGGCTTTGGCACAACGTTCGCCGATGAAACGACGAAGATCTTCCGTGATGCCCGGTGCTGGCGCTTCTTCAACGACTTTCTGGTGACGACGCTGCATGGAGCAGTCACGTTCAGCCAGATAAACGGCGTTGCCCTGACCATCAGCCAGTACCTGAATTTCCACGTGACGTGGATTTTCCAGGTATTTTTCCATGTAAACCATGTCGTTGTTGAAAGCTGCTTTAGCTTCCGCACGGGTCATGTTGATGGACTGTTCGAGGTCTTTGTCGCCGCGTACAACACGCATACCACGACCACCGCCGCCGCCAGAAGCTTTGATGATGACCGGATAGCCGATACGTTTTGCGAAGGCACGGTTTTGATCCATGTCATCGCCCAGCGGGCCGTCAGAGCCAGGTACACAAGGTACGCCAGCCGCTTTCATCGCCTGGATCGCAGAAACTTTGTCACCCATCAGGCGGATAGTTTCAGCTTTCGGGCCGATGAAGATAAAACCAGAACGCTCAACCTGCTCTGCAAAATCGGCATTCTCGGACAGGAAACCGTAGCCCGGGTGGATAGCCACCGCGCCAGTGATTTCCGCCGCAGCGATGATGGCAGGGATGTTCAGATAGCTTTTTACTGAAGGTGCAGGACCGATACAGACGGTTTCGTCTGCCAGCAGCACGTGTTTCAGGTCACGGTCAGCGGTAGAGTGCACAGCAACGGTTTTGATGCCCATTTCTTTACAGGCACGCAAAATACGCAGAGCAATCTCGCCGCGGTTCGCGATAACAATTTTATCTACCATGGTACGCCTCGTTATTCGATGACGACCAGCGGCTCGTCGAATTCAACCGGTTGGCCGCTTTCTACCAGAATTGCTTTAACAACACCGGATTTGTCTGCTTCGATTTGGTTCATCATTTTCATCGCTTCAACGATACACAGGGTATCACCGGCGTTCACTTTCTGGCCCACTTCGATGAAGGCTTTAGCGTCCGGGCTTGGCGTACGGTAGAAGGTGCCTACCATCGGTGAGCGAACGATATGGCCACTGATTGCAGCCGGAGCTGCTTCTGCAGGCGCAGCTGCTGGCGCAACCGCAGCAGCCAGACCTGGCTGTTGTTGTACAGGCATAGCGTAAGCCTGTTGCATCATAGGATAAGCCTGCGCAGGTGCAGCACGGCTGATACGTACTGATTCTTCGCCTTCAGAAATTTCCAGTTCAGAAATGCCTGATTCTTCAACCAGTTCGATCAGTTTTTTAATTTTACGAATATCCATGGGTGTGATTCCGTACTCTTTTTGCGTAGAAATTAGTGGGTTTTTGACAAGCGGTTAACCGCTGCCTGTAATGCAAAGTGGTAGCCATCTGCGCCAAGTCCGCAAATAACGCCCACTGCGATGTCGGAAAGATAGGAATGGTGCCGGAACGCTTCGCGGGCATGTACATTCGACAGATGGATCTCGATAAACGGAATCGACACCCCCAGTAATGCATCGCGCAGCGCCACGCTGGTATGGGTAAAGGCCGCGGGATTGATCAGGATGAAATCGACATTTCCGCGTGCCTGATGAATACGTTCAATCAGGACATGTTCTGCATTGGATTGCAGATGGCTCAGTGCTACATCAGCAGCAGCAGCCTGCACTTCCAAACCTTTAACAATATCGTTGAGCGTGGTGTGTCCGTACGTTTCAGGCTCACGGGTGCCTAACAAATTCAGGTTAGGACCGTTCAGTAGCAAAATGTCAAACTTATGCGCCATTGTGAGCCTATCTCCGGCAATTAGACAAAGATTGTAGAAAATACCCTGATGTCACCGGTTTGTCACCTATTTCGCGGCAAATCGGCCCGTCTCTTCGGCATGAGGTCGGGCATTATAATGATATCGTGGCAATTCGCAGCTAAATACTGGTCTTATCAGCGAAGATAATCAACCCTCGGCCGGTCAAAGTGGGTGCAATTGTCGAAATTATGAGAGGCAACCGGGCCAAAAGTTCCACGGCTTATCGCAGCCACTGGCGGAATTTTTTATAACGGAATGCCAGCAAGATGACGGCAAGTATTGCGTAAATCACCGGTTGTGGCGACAGCACTTTTACCGACCAAAGGTAGTGGATCGGCGCAAGTATGGCGATGAGATAAATGAAGTTGTGCAACTTTTGCCAGGTTGATCCCATTTTGCGTTGTGCCCACACGGTGGAGGTGCAGGCCAGTGCCAGCAGCAGGATCCAGCAGATGATACCGAGGGTGAGATACGGGCGCGATATCAGTTCACTTCCCAGCAGGCGGATATTGTTGATCCCAAGCTCCAGGAATGAATAGCTGAGAAGATGCAAGGTTCCCCACGCAAAACACCACAACCCCAGCAAACGGCGCGTGCGGATCAGTAATGGCTGTTTGCCATAGCGTGCGACGGGCGTGACCAGTAATGTCACCAGCAAAAATTTCAGAGTCATCCTACCGGTAAAATGCTGAATATCTTTGGCGGGATCGGCACTGAACCCGCCCTGATTAATCGAAAGCACAATCCAGAAAAAAGGCAAAATGGCGCAAAGATAGATGATCACTTTCAACCCGGTAATATTGGCAGGGCTTAAACGACGCATAACTGAACCGCCTCTTCCTTAATAGAACTTACGTAAATCCATACCGTGATACATCGATGCTACCTGCCCGGCATAACCATTGAACAGCAATGTCGGCTGGCGTTGCACGTCGAGTAAGCCGCCGGAACCGATAAACCGTTCCGTTGCCTGCGACCAGCGCGGGTGATCCACATGCGGGTTCACGTTGGCGTAAAACCCGTATTCGTTGGAGGCAATCTGGTTCCAGGTTGTCGGCGGCTCATCTTGAGTAAATTTGATGTTCACGATGGATTTGATGCCTTTGAAACCGTACTTCCACGGAATGGTCAGGCGGATGGGCGCGCCGTTTTGCGGCGGAAGTGCTTTGCCATAAACGCCGACCGTCATCATCGCCAGCGGGTTCATCGCTTCATCTATACGCAATCCTTCAACGTACGGGTAATTCAGTCCACCGCCGATAAACCGGTCTTTCTGCCCCGGCATATGTTCCGGGTCATATAAGGTAGTAAACGCGACATAACGCGCTTTGCTGGTCGGTTCGGCAAGTTTGAGAATCTCACTCAGCTGAAAACCGATCCACGGCACCACCATCGACCAGGCTTCGACGCAACGCATCCGGTAAATACGTTGCTCAAGCGGGAAGCGCTTCATGATGTCATCCATATCCAGCGTCATCGGTTTAGCAACTTCGCCTTCTATTGTTAATTTCCACGGCGAGGTAACCAGTTGCCCGGCGTTGGCGGCCGGATCAGCTTTATCCAGCCCGAATTCATAGAAATTGTTGTAGCCGGAAACTTTGTCCTCGGGGGTCAGTGTCAGGTCATTTTGATAAGCAGCGGGTTTGGTGAAATCCAGCGGTTTACCGGCGGGCGCGGCAGGGCGGTCATGGCCTTTGAACCAGGAAAGGATATCTGCGCGTGCATTTTGGGGAACAGCGAGTGCCGCGGCACTGATCCCCAGTGCCTGTAAAACTTTGCGCCGGTCATAAAAAATACTTTCGGGTGTGACGTCTGCTTCGGTTAGTTTGCGGGGTTTGAACATAGCCTTCTCCGGCATTCTCATTTTCGTGATTCATTTTTATGGTTATAAACAAAGCATGGCGTGAAACCGGACGCTTTGCGAGATATCACGCTAAAAAAGCGCATTTTGCCGCAGACATTGAGGAGGCGCTTACCATTTATATAAGAATTACGAATTGATTGGTTTTTGTGTTGCTATGCTATGAATGTATGCGAATGACTCTTTCGAAAATTTCTCCTTTCATCGCATTTTTCTGTTTTATAGTAGCGGCGTTTTTTCGTGGCAAGCTCAGAGAAAGGGTTTGTTTCCCCCTCACCGTAGCGAGTAAGGCACAGGGATGCGATTTACTACCAGACTATCGGCACTGATAACGATGTTAGTTGCGCTGGCAATGTTACTGATGTTGCTTGGCGTCACTTTCAGCTTTATCTATCTGAACAAACAAGATACCGAACAACATCTTCAGGCACTTGCCACGACTTATGATCAGGCATTACTGACGCATCCCCCCGCAGATGCCCAACGCTGGATGCCTCAGGCTATGCGTATGCTTGATGTCACGGATATCGAAGTCAAACTTGATAACACCACCGTTTTTGAATACCACGAGCGTCCGGATGTACACCGCTCGTGGGACAGCGTGATGCCGGAATATGACACTGCCATTATCCCGCTGATGCACAACCACGCCATGTCGCTGCACATTTCCTATGTTGATCCTGTCAGCAGTTACATCCGCTCCCTGCGTTCTACGTTCACGATTGGGATCGCCATTCTGGTCATGCTCGCTATGCTGCTGCTCAGTTTTCGCTGGTTACGTCAGGAAACGGACGGTGTGGAAAAGCTGGAAGACCGCGCGGTCAGAATATTACGCGGCGAACGAGAAGGGCTGTCCGGTCATGTGGGCGAATGGCCGCATTCTGCCAGCAGTGCAATAGATCGTCTGCTAGGGGATCTGAATGAAGCACGTGAGCAGCGCAGCCGCGTGGATACCTTGATCCGTGCTTATGCTCAGCAGGACGCGCAAACCGGCCTCAGTAACCGCCTGTTCTTTGATAATCAGCTTGCGACGCAACTGGAAGAAAAGGGTGCGCACGGTGTGCTGATGTTACTGCGCTTGCCGGATTTCGACACCATGCGCGAAACGCACGGTCAGGCAGTGGTCGAAGAACTGCGTTCGGCGATGGTGAATTTGTTATCGACGTTCGTGATGCGCCATGTTGATGCGCTGCTGGCACGTTATTTCCACAGTGATTTTGCCGTGCTGTTGCCACACCGCACCTTAAAGGAAGCGGAAGTGATGGCCTCACAATTAGTCAATGCGCTCGGCGTCCTGCCGACCTCGTCGCTAATTGACCGCGATGCGCTGATGTACATCGGTATCAGCGCCTACCGTTTCGGTCAGACGCCGGATCAGGTGATGGACATGGCCGAGCAGGCGACGCGACATGCGGCGTTCCAGGGCAGTAACAGCTGGTTTATCTATGATAAAAATGTGCCGGAAAAAGGTCGCGGCAGCGTGCGCTGGCGGACCCTGCTGGAAAACACGCTGGCGCGCGGCGGCCCGCGCCTTTATCAGAAGCCCGCCTTCACCCGGGACAACAAACCGGATCACCGTGAGGTGCAGCGGCGTGTCTTCGACGGCGAGCAGGAACTGCTGGCTGCGGAGTTTATCCCGCTGGTGGTTCAGTTCGGGTTGTCGCAAAGCTTTGACCGGGTCATGTTAAGTCAGATTATTCCGTTACTTAACCGTTGGCCGGATGAAACGTTAGCATTTCACCTGACGGTTGATTCATTATTGCAGCGCTCATTTGTTCGCTGGCTGCGCGATACCTTGCTGCAGTGCGAAAGAACACAACGAAATCGAATTTTGATTGAACTTGCTGAGGCGGATCTCTGTCAACATACCGACCGCCTGCGTCCTGCGATCAGATTGTTACAGGGTTTGGGCTGTCGTCTGGCCGTTTCGCAAGCCGGACTGACGGTGGTCAGCACCTCCTATCTGAAAACTTTCCCGGTGGAGAGAGTTAAGCTTCACCCGGGGTTAGTGCGTGATATTGATAAAAGGGTTGAAAATCAGCTCTTTGTACAAAGCTTACTCAGTGCATGCGAAGGGACTCAGGCGCTGGTATTTGCCTCTGGCGTGCGCACAAAAGAGGAGTGGGCTGTCCTGCTGAAAAGCGGGATCCACGGCGGGCAGGGCGATTTTTTTGCCGGTCCGGAGCCTGTTGAACCGGTCGGTAAAAAATATTCACACAACCGCGATGTTTAAGTGACCGTTAATGCATTATTTAACGTAGAATGAGCCAGCTTTTGACCTACGCCCTTGTCTGGTTTCCGGTGTTTGTACTCAGACCGCAGATGGATGGAAGATGTTGGTAAAAGTGTAAGAATTTATGTGTGGTGTTGCTACTTCGCCTGGGTGCCTGCCCGAGGTAAACCGAGCCTGCGAGACAGAATTATTTCGCAGTGCCATCAGCCTCAAAAAGTCACCGCAAGTGAATGGCGACATCACGGACAATTTTCACGGAAGCAGGACGTTTTTGCGCCTTGTCGCTGCTTCGCGTGGTTGGTAAAGTAGGCGGATTTTATTTTTCGCCCCCAGCTAGCAGGATTATCCCTTCGTTATGTTTAAGAAATTTCGTGGCATGTTTTCCAACGACTTGTCCATCGACCTGGGTACCGCCAATACCCTCATTTATGTAAAAGGACAAGGCATCGTGCTGAATGAGCCATCAGTTGTGGCTATTCGTCAGGATCGTGCTGGTTCACCTAAAAGCGTTGCTGCTGTTGGTCACGACGCGAAACAGATGCTGGGTCGTACTCCTGGCAATATTGCCGCTATTCGTCCAATGAAAGACGGCGTTATCGCTGACTTTTTCGTGACTGAGAAAATGCTGCAACACTTCATCAAGCAAGTTCACAGCAACAGCTTCATGCGCCCAAGCCCGCGTGTACTGGTGTGTGTGCCAGTCGGCGCAACTCAGGTTGAACGCCGTGCTATCCGTGAATCTGCACAAGGTGCAGGCGCGCGTGAAGTGTTCCTGATTGAAGAACCGATGGCTGCGGCAATCGGTGCAGGCCTGCCGGTATCCGAAGCGACCGGTTCAATGGTGGTGGATATCGGTGGTGGTACCACAGAAGTTGCCGTGATCTCCCTGAACGGCGTGGTGTATTCCTCTTCTGTACGTATCGGTGGCGATCGTTTCGACGAAGCTATCATTAATTACGTACGCCGTAATTATGGTTCACTGATCGGTGAAGCAACAGCTGAGCGTATCAAGCACAGCATCGGTTCTGCCTATCCGGGTGATGAAGTTCACGAAATCGAAGTGCGCGGTCGTAACCTGGCTGAAGGTGTTCCACGTGGTTTCACGCTGAACTCCAACGAAATTCTCGAAGCATTGCAAGAGCCGCTAACCGGTATCGTCAGCGCGGTGATGGTTGCACTGGAACAGTGTCCGCCAGAACTGGCTTCCGACATCTCCGAGCGCGGCATGGTGCTGACCGGCGGTGGCGCATTACTGCGTAACCTTGATCGCCTGCTGATGGAAGAAACGGGTATTCCTGTTGTTGTCGCAGAAGATCCACTGACCTGCGTCGCCCGTGGCGGTGGTAAAGCATTAGAAATGATCGACATGCACGGCGGCGACTTATTCAGCGAAGAGTAATCTCAGCGAAGACTTGCTGATTCAAACAAGTCTTGTTGCAAGCAAGAATAGTCTGCCCGGGAAGGTGGTTGTCCGTCAGGTAAAACCTGCAACGCGAAGTGTGCAGTGTTCAATGTGGATCCGTGCAAACACTGGCTGAGCGATAAAGCTCTGCCAGTGTTTTGGCTATCCCATGAGATTGCCGCCGTTTCTGTCAGGTGAGGTCTTTACTTCGACTGGCTGAAACTTTCTGTTGCCGAGGAACTCGCATATTTTATGAAGCCAATTTTTAGCAGGGGACCTTCCCTGCAACTGCGACTTTTTTTGGCTATTCTCACGGCCATTGTCCTGATTGTTGCCGACAGTAAAATAGGTACGTTTGTTAAAATCCGCACCTATATGGATACTGCCGTCAGTCCCTTCTATTTTTTGTCCAATGCCCCGCGTGAATTCTTAGATCAGGTCTCTTCTACGTTTGCCACCCGTGGCCAGCTGGAACTTGAAAACCGCGCTTTGCGTCAGGAATTGTTGCTGAAAAACAGCGACCTGATGCTGCTTGGCCAATACAAACAAGAAAATGCTCGCTTGCGCGAGCTGCTGGGATCGCCGTTGCGTCAGGACGAGCACAAAATGGTGACGCAGGTTCTCTCCACCAGCAATGATCCTTACAGCGATCAGATCGTCATCGACAAAGGCAGCAACAACGGTGTGTATATCGGGCAACCCGTCATCAGCGATAAAGGCGTTGTTGGCCAGGTCATCGCTGTTGCCGCGCTGACCAGCCGTGTGCTGCTGATTTGTGATGCTTCACATGCGTTGCCGATTCAGGTGCTGCGTAATGACATCCGCGTTATCGCTGCCGGTAGCGGCTGTGCTGATGACTTACAACTTGAACACTTACCAAGCAACACCGATATTCGTGTCGGTGATGTGCTGGTCACCTCAGGTCTGGGTGGACGTTTCCCTGAAGGGTATCCGGTCGGCGTTGTATCTTCGGTTAAAGTTGATAATCAGCGTGCGTATACCGTCATTCAGGCGCGTCCGACCGCCGGTCTGCAACGTCTGCGTTACCTGCTGTTACTATGGGGCTCTGACCGTAATGGCGAGCATCCTTTACCGCCGGATGAAGTTCATCGCGTGGCCAATGAACGCCTGATGCAAATGATGCCGCAAGTGTTGCCACCTCCGGGAGATATGGGGCCGCCAGCTCCTGTTCCTCCACCGGCAACGGGTACGGTAACGACACCGGTTAGCACGCCTGCTGTGCAGGGAGCGACGCAATGAACAGCTACCGGAGCCACGGACGCTGGATTATTTGGCTATCCTTCTTAATAGCCATGTTATTGCAGGTGATGCCGTGGCCTGAACAGATTTATATGTTCAGGCCGTCATGGCTGATGCTGATCCTGATTTACTGGGTGATGGCATTACCGCATCGCGTCAACGTGGGTACCGGTTTTGTTGTCGGGTTTATTATGGATCTGATCCTGGGATCGACCCTGGGTATTCGCGCGCTGGCTTTTGCCATTACCGCCTACCTGGTCGCGTTCAAATTCCAGTTATTCCGTAACCTGGCTCTGTGGCAACAAGCGCTGATTGTTATGGTGCTTTCGCTGGCTGTGGACGTCATGGTGTTCTGGGGAGAATTCCTGGTAGTCAATGTGTCGTTCCGGCCTGAAGTTTTCTGGAGCAGTGTGGTCGACGGTGTGCTGTGGCCATGGCTGTTCCTGCTGATGCGTAAAATTCGTCGTCAGTTTGCTGTGCAATGAGGATGTTATGACCGCACTTTATCTGGCTTCCGGGTCACCACGTCGCCGTGAATTACTGGCCTTGCTGGAACTGCCTTTTGAGCGTCTGGTGACTGAGGTTGCAGAAGAGCGTCAGCCTGACGAAGCCCCGCAAGATTATGTTTTACGGCTGGCGAAAGATAAAGCACAGGCCGGTGTGACGGTCGCGGCAGAGGATTTGCCGGTGCTTGGCGCAGATACGATTGTAGTCCTCGACGGTAAAGTGTTGGAAAAGCCACGTGACGAAGCGCAAGCCGCTGTTATGCTTAAGGCATTGTCTGGCAGACAGCATCAGGTGATGACCGCCATTGCGTTTGCCGACAGGCAGGAATGCCTCAATACGTTGGTTGTGACCGATGTCACTTTCCGTTCACTATCCTCCGACGATATTGCACATTATATTCTGAGCGGTGAGCCCATGGATAAAGCGGGCGCTTATGGTATTCAGGGAAAGGGCGGTTGTTTCGTCCGTGAAATTCGCGGCAGTTACTATGCAGTTGTGGGCCTTCCTCTGGTGGAAACTCAGGAACTGCTCAATGAATTTTCTGCCTTACGCGAGCTTAGGAGAAAACATGACAGCTGAATTACTGGTCAATGTCACCCCGTCTGAAACCCGCGTGGCTTACATTGACGGTGGCATTCTGCAGGAGATCCATATTGAGCGCGAGACCAAGCGCGGGATTGCCGGCAATATTTATAAAGGGCGTATCAGCCGTGTTCTGCCGGGTATGCAGGCAGCATTTGTCGATATCGGCCTTGAAAAAGCCGCATTTTTACATGCTTCAGACATCATGCCGCACACCGAATGTGTGGCGCGTGACGAGCAGAAAAATTTCCACGTGCGTGACATCGCAGAACTGGTGCATCAGGGCCAGGATCTGATGGTGCAGGTGGTGAAAGATCCGCTGGGCACCAAAGGTGCGCGTCTGACGACTGACATTACCTTGCCTTCCCGCTATCTGGTGTTCATGCCTGGTGCGTCACACGTTGGCGTGTCGCAGCGTATTGAAAGCGAAGCCGAGCGTGATCGCCTCAAACGTATCGTCTCAGAATATTGTGATGAGCACGGCGGCTATATTATTCGTACCGCAGCCGAAGGCGTGGGTGAAGAAGAACTCAAACAAGATGCGGCCTACCTGAAACGCTTGTGGACCAAGGTGATGGAGCGCAAGCGTCGCAACAAAACCAAATGCAAGCTGTATGGTGAGCTGGCACTGGCGCACCGTGTGCTGCGTGATTTTGCCGGTGAAGCACTGGACCGCATCCGCGTTGACTCCCGCCTGACGTATGAATTGCTGGTCGAATTCACCAGCGAATACATGCCTGAAATGACCAGCAAGCTGGAGCATTACAGTGGCAAGCAGCCTATTTTCGATCTATTCGATGTGGAGAACGAAATCCAGCGTGCGCTCGAGCGCAAGGTGGAACTCAAGTCCGGCGGTTATCTGATTATCGATCAGACCGAAGCCATGACCACCGTGGATATTAATACCGGTGCGTTTGTCGGCCATCGTAATCTGGAAGACACGATATTTAACACTAACACCGAAGCGACGCAGGCCATTGCCCGTCAGCTACGGCTGCGCAATCTCGGCGGCATTATCATTATCGACTTCATTGATATGTCGAATGAAGATCACCGCCGTCGCGTGCTGCACAGCCTCGAGCAGGCGCTGTCGAAAGACCGCGTGAAAACCGGTATTCACGGTTTCTCCGCCCTTGGTTTGGTAGAGATGACCCGCAAACGTACCCGCGAAAGCGTCGAACATGTGCTGTGCAGCGATTGTCCGACCTGTCATGCACGCGGCACGGTGAAAACCGTTGAAACCGTCTGCTATGAAATTCTGCGTGAAATCGTGCGCGTGCATCACGCCTACGATTCTGACCGTTTCCTGGTTTACGCATCTGCCGCAGTAGGGGAAGCGCTCAAGGGAGAAGAATCCCATGCACTGGCCGAAGTAGAAATCTTCGTCGGCAAGCAGGTGAAAGTGCAGATCGAGCCGCTCTACAGTCAGGAACAGTTTGACGTCGTCATGATGTGATCCGATGGCTATTCGTCTGAAGCATCAAGAAGTTAAAGGTTTCCATTGCCGTCTGTGCGGGTGAAAACCAGCATGGAATGGAAAACAAGGAGAGAAGTTTGAGGCGACTGCCCGGTATTTTATTAACCACCAGCGCAACCCTTGTCGTGATAGTGGCTTTGGTGATCAGTGGCTTGCGTCTGGCATTGCCTCAGTTGACCCGCTTCCAGGATCAACTGGTCGGGAAAGTCGAGGCGGTCACGGGCGTACCGATCGAGTTATCGCAAGTCAGCGCCAGCTGGAAAACCTTTGGCCCGATCATGGAGATCCGAGGCCTACAGGTGACATTACCGGACTCAAAGTGGCAGGTTCAGCGCATTACCCTGGCGCTGGACGTCTGGCAATCCTTGCTGCATTTCCGCTGGCAGTTCCGCGACCTTACTTTTTACAATTTGCAGCTGGATTTAAACAGCACGCTGGGTGGCGAAAGCAATAAAGGCAACGGCATCCAGCCAAACCGCGTCAGTGATATTTTCCTCAGACAGGTCGACCATTTCGATCTGCGCAACAGCCGCATTTCCTTCCTGACGCCTTCCGGTCCACGGGCGGAATTCGACATTCCTCAGATGACCTGGCTGAACAGCCACAACCGCCATCGCGCCGAAGGGCAGCTTAGCCTGTCGAGTTTTAACGGGCAGCACGGCATTGTGCAGTTGCGTATGGATCTGAACGACACCAATGGTTTGCTCAATAACGGGAAAATTTATCTTCAGGCCGATGATATCGACATGAAACCGTGGTTCAGCCGGTGGTTGCGCAATAATACCGGTCTGGAAAGTGCTAACTTCAGCCTTGCGGCGTGGCTGACGGTGCGTAGTGGCGATATTTATGCCGCTGACGCATTGCTGAAAAATGGCTCTGCCACCTGGAAAAATGGCACTGAGGAACACCAGCTCGATGTCGATAATCTGACATTACACGGTAACCGTCAGGGTAATGGCTGGCAGGTTGGCACGAAGCAGCTGAATCTGAAAACCGATGGTGTGGCGTGGCCGAAAGGCCGCCTTGAAGTACTTTATCTGCCGGAAAATAACCAGTTCCTCGGGCCCTCGCAGGGTGAAGAGCTGCGCATCCGTGGCACCAATCTGCAACTGGAACGTTTAGGCCCGGTGATCCCGACTTTCTCATTCCTGACTCCGGCTTTACTGGAGCGCTGGCAGGATTTAAAACCCGCCGGTAACGTTGATCGGCTCGCGCTGGATATCCCGCTAAAGCAGCCTGATCAGACCCGTTTTGATGTGAACTGGCGCGATGTCAGCTGGCAGCGCTGGAAACTGCTGCCGGGTGTCAATCATTTCAGTGGTGGCCTGAAAGGTAGCGTGGCGGGCGGGCAGATGACGGTGAAATTACAAGACAGCCTGCTGCCGTACGGCGAAATGTTCCGCGCACCTCTGGATATCAGTGCGGCGACCGGTACCTTTAACTGGAAGAACGGCAAAGATGGCTGGTCATTGTCGGGTAAAGACGTAGATGTCAAAGCCAACGCGCTGTGGGCGAAGGGCGATTTCCGCTACAACCAGCCTGTCAAAGGTGACCCGTGGCTGAATATCCTGGCCGGTATTCGCCTGTATGACGCCGGTCAGGCCTGGCGCTATTTCCCTGAACCGCTGATGGGCAAACATCTGGTAAATTATCTCAGTGGTGCCATAAAGGCCGGTCAGGTGGATAACGCCACCCTGACCTTCAACGGCAATCCACATCATTTCCCGTTCAAAAAGAACGAAGGGCAGTTTGAAGTGTGGGTTCCGCTACGCCACTCGACCTTTGAGTTCCAGCCAGGTTGGCCAGCGCTGACTGATCTGGATATCGATCTCGATTTCCTTAATGACGGCCTGTTTATGAAAGCCGCGCACACCAAACTGGGCAATGTGGACGGTAACAATGTCGTTGCCAATATTCCTGACTACCTGAAAGAAAAACTGTTTATTGATGCGGACCTGCGCGGGCAGGGGAAAGATATCGGCGATTATTTCATGGATACGCCGTTGCATGACTCGCTGGGCTCCGCGCTACAGGAATTGCAGATTGGCGGCGAAGTGAATGGTCGCTTACATCTGGATATTCCGCTCGATGGTGAACTTGTGCGTGCATCCGGTGGCGTCACGCTCAATAACAACAGTCTGTTTATTAAACCGCTGAACAGCAAAATCAGTCAGCTCAGTGGCCAGTTCAGTTATGACAACGGCAACCTGCAAAGTAACCGGCTTACCGGTAACTGGTTCGGGCAACCGGTCAACGTGATGTTCAGCACGCAGGAACTGCCGGATGATTTCAAGGTTCAGGTCGGGCTGGATGCCAACTGGCAACTGTCCAAAATCCCCGGCTTGCCAGCGGCAGCAGCCAGTAAAATTTCGGGTGGTACACCGTGGAAAGGCGACGTCAATATTACGCTGCCGCACAAAGGCACCCCGACCTATACCGTCGATGTAAACGCCGATCTGAAAGATGTGAGCAGTCACTTACCCGATCCGTTGAGCAAGAAAGCCGGTCATCCGCTGCCGCTGGTGGTGAATGTCAAAGGCGACCTGCACAGTTTTAATCTGCAAGGTGTGCTGGCGGGCAAAGATCATTTCAACAGCCGCTGGCTGCTGGGTAAACAACTGAAACTCGATCGCGCATCGTGGCAGGCAAACAGCAAAAAAACGCCTCCATTGCCGGATGACAGCAGTCTGACGCTCCATCTGCCCGCACTTGATGGTGAAAGCTGGCTGGGTTTGCTGTCACCGGATAAAGCGACGCAGGACACTACTACTAAACTGGCCGGTTTCAGCTTCCCGCACCAGATTATCCTGACAACGCCTGCGCTGACACTGGGCGGACAGGTCTGGAATGACCTGACCCTCACCTCGGTACAAGGGCATCAGGGCATGGAGGTCACTGCCAAAGGTAAGGAAATCGATGGCAGGCTGAACATGAATGACAACGGTCCGTGGCTGGCTAATCTGAAATACGTCTATTTCAATCCGCAATGGACGGTCGCGGATGTGGCCAGCAGCGGTCAGCCGGGCGGTAATCCGTTTGCTACTGAAAAAATTTCGTTTGCCAGCTGGCCGGCATTGCAACTGCGTTGTGAAGCCTGCTGGTTCCTCGGCCAGAACTTCCGCAAAGTGAATGCTGACCTGACACCGCAAGGCGATCAACTGATGCTGCGTAACGGTCTGATAGATACCGGCGTGGCACGTCTCGACGTGCAGGGCGACTGGAGGCAGAACGGGCAGGGCGAAAACACCGGCCTGAAAGGCAAGCTGACCGGTAAGAATATTGAGCAGGCCATGTCATTCTTTGGCGTGACTACACCACTGAAAGGCGCGCCGTTTGACGTTAACTTTGATTTGCACTGGAAATCCGTGCCGTGGAAGCCAGATATCAGCACACTGAACGGCACCCTGAAAAACACGCTGGGCAAAGGCGAAATTGCGGATGTCGGCACGGGCCGCGCCGGACAATTGCTGCGACTGGTCAGCTTCGATGCGCTGCTGCGCAAACTGCGTCTTGATTTCAGCGATACCTTTGGCCAGGGCTTCTATTTTGACTCCATCAAATCCACGGCCTGGATTAAAGACGGCGTACTTCATACCGACGATCTGCTGGTTGACGGACTGGAAGCAGATATCGCCATCACCGGGAAGGTCAATTTCGTGAATCAGCAATTGGATCTCGAAGCGGTCATTGCGCCGGAAATTTCCGCCACAGTAGGTGTGGCGACGGCGTTCGTCATCAACCCGGTAGTCGGCGTTGCAGTCTTCGCTGCCAGTAAAGTGCTGGCACCGCTGTGGAATAAAATCTCGCTTATCCGCTATCAGATTGACGGCACTATCGCAGAACCCCGTATCAACGAAATTCTGCGTAAACCGGTTGAACATCCAAAAGCCGCCGCCGCACAGTAACGCCACCGTGAAGGTGGCAGGAAACCTCGTTCATGCTGTGTTAGGCTGTTAATAACCTTGTAACAATGGATTGTCCGGCGTGCAGACTGTGTAGACCACAGTCTGCACGCCGGATTGTCGTCTAAAAGAGAGTGAACATCTATGAGTCTGGCCTTAGTCAGTGAGCAGTTACTAACTGCTAATAATCTGAGTCATCAGGATCTGTTTTCCATTTTGGGCCAGTTGTCTGAACGTCGTCTTGATTATGCCGATCTCTTTTTCCAGTCCAGTTTCCATGAAAGCTGGGTGATCGAAGACAGCATCATCAAAGACGGTTCTTACAATATCGATCAGGGCGTTGGTGTTCGTGCGGTAAGCGGTGAAAAAACCGGTTTTGCTTATGCTGACCAAATCACGCTGAATGCCCTGAACCTGAGTGCAACAGCTGCCCGCAGCATTGTCCGCGACCAGGGCAATGGCAAAGCGCATACGCTGGGCGAAATTGCCTATAAATCTCTTTATTCTCCGCTGGATCCGCTGCAAAGCCTGTCACGCGAAGCAAAAATCGAACTGCTGCACCGCGTCGACAAAATTGCCCGTGCGGCCGATAAGCGCGTGCAGGAAGTCAGTGCCAGCATCACCGGCGTGTATGAAAACATCCTGGTGGCAGCCACCGACGGCACGCTGGCGGCAGACATTCGCCCGCTGGTGCGTCTGTCCGTGAGCGTTCTGGTTGAACAGGACGGACGTCGTGAGCGTGGCTCAAGTGGCGGCGGCGGTCGTGTTGGTTATGACTACTTCCTCGAAACCGTTAACGGTGAAGTGCGTGCGGAAGCTTTTGCCCGTGATGCCGTGCGTATGGCGTTGCTGAATCTGACGGCAGTCGCCGCCCCGGCGGGTGGCATGCCGGTGGTGCTGGGCGCAGGCTGGCCAGGTGTGCTGTTACATGAGGCGGTAGGCCACGGTCTGGAAGGTGACTTCAACCGTCGCGGAACCTCTGTATTTAGCGGTCAGATGGGCAAACGGGTGGCTTCTGAACTGTGTACCGTAGTGGACGACGGCACCCTGCCGGGTCTGCGCGGTTCACTGGCGATTGACGACGAAGGTGTGCCGGGGCAGTACAACGTGCTGATCGAAAACGGCGTGCTGAAAGGCTACATGCAAGACAAACTGAATGCGCGCCTGATGGGCGTTGCGCCGACCGGTAACGGCCGCCGCGAATCTTACGCACATCTGCCGATGCCGCGTATGACCAACACCTATATGCTGGCCGGGAAATCAACGCCGGAAGACATTATCAGTAGCGTAGAATTTGGCCTGTATGCGCCAAACTTCGGCGGCGGTCAGGTGGATATTACTTCGGGTAAATTCGTGTTCTCTACCTCCGAAGCTTATCTGATCGAAAAAGGCCGCATCACCAAACCGGTGAAAGGCGCGACGCTGATCGGCTCGGGCATTGAAGCGATGCAACAGATTTCCATGGTCGGCAACGATCTGGCGCTCGATAAAGGCGTCGGTGTGTGTGGTAAAGAAGGCCAGAGCCTGCCGGTCGGGGTCGGTCAGCCTACCCTGAAACTGGATAATCTCACCGTCGGCGGCACTGCGTAGCAGAAGATTATTTCGGTGTTATCCCTCCCCTTTCACAAGGGGAGGTCAGGTGGGTTTTTGGTTTGATACGAACTCAATTCCACTGAGTCACTTTCTTGCCCTGCCGGTATCCCTGATACACCTTGCTTACCCGTTTGAAATAATCCGTCAGATAATCAATACAGACCTGCACTTTCAGCGGCAGTTTGTCCTTTTCAGTATACAGCGCGTAAACCGGGCGCGGATCGGACTGATAGCGCCTGAACAGAATCTCCACCTCACCGGCATTAATCTCCTCAATCACCCACATCAGCGGAACATACGCGATACCGACACCGGCTTTCAGCCAGCGGATCATGGTCTGCGAGTCGTTAGTCACGAAGCGGCCTTGCGGTGTAATACGGGTTGAAACACCTTCGGGGGCGATCAGTTCAAATTCACTGTCCGGGCGGACGCTGTATTCCAGCCAGGAGAAATTCACCATATCGGCGGGTTTCTCCGGCGTGCCGTGTTGTGCCAGATAACTGCGCGCCGCACACACCACCATCGGCATTGAGCCTAAGCGGGTGCAGAACAGGCTGGAATCCTGCAACGCGCCGACGCGGATCACCACGTCCAGCCCGTCAGCGATCAGGTCCGGTGCCGGAATGCCAGTCACCAGATTCACCGTCAGACCGGGGTATTCGGTGAGCATTTCCGCAGTCATCGCGGCAAGAACATTTTGTGCCATCGTTGATGAACTGCCGATGCGTAATGTTCCGGTCGGGGTGTTGTTGAAGGCATACAATTGTTCATGTACTTCACGTACGTCGTGCAACATTTTCCGGCAACCCTGATAATAAAGTTTACCGGCTTCTGTCAGGCCGATGCTGCGGGTGCTACGGTTTAGTAATTTGATTTGTAAGTCATTTTCCAGCTTTGAAATCGTCTGGCTGATGGCAGAAACGCTCATGTCGAGGCGTCGTGCGGCCGCCGTGAAGGAGCCGCTTTCCACGACCTGAGCAAAGATCGACATGCGTTTTAATCGGTCCATTGTTAACTCTGGCTTAAAAGTGATTTAGATCACAGAACGTTGATCTGTTGATAATAAGCACGCTAATATACCCTTCCGGGCGATAAAGCTCAGGTTTCAGTTTTCCTGACATCATGCTTACCTTCGCACACTTCCCTGGCAACTCTGCAGCTTCATTGCTCTGCTCCCGTTGAATTATTTTCTCCGGGGTCGCGTGCCGTTGCCTAAAATAACGAATAATGCGTGCGCGGGACGATATGTGTTTGTCCGTCGTAATAATGTAAGGAATTTTTGATGAGTTTGCTTCCGGTAATGGTGATTTTCGGATTGTCGTTTCCTCCGGTGTTTTTTGAAATATTGTTGGCGCTGGTGGTGTTTTTCCTGCTGCGGCGCATATTGCAACCCACCGGAATTTATGATTTTGTCTGGCACCCGGCATTGTTCAACACAGCGTTGTACTGCTGTCTTTTCTACCTGATCTCCTGCATGTTCGTCTGAGGGCGTTGTGAAAAATTTCTCCATAAAAATAATACGTTACACAATAACGTTGATTCTTGTCGTGCTGGCTGTCATCGCAATCTTCAAAGCCTGGGCGTTCTATACAGAATCTCCATGGACCCGTGATGCCAAGTTTACCGCTGACGTTGTGTCCATCGCGCCCGATGTCACCGGTCTGATTACCGATGTGCCAGTAACGGATAACCAACTGGTGAAAAAAGGCCAGGTACTGTTCAAAATTGACCAGCCGCGCTACCAGCAGGCGCTGGACGAAGCGAGTGCTGACGTCGCGTATTACCAGGCGCTGGCTTCTGAGAAAAAGCGCGAGGCCGGACGTCGTGTGAAACTGGGCGTACAGGCCATGTCGCAGGAAGAAATCGATCAGGCCAATAACGTGCTGCAAACCGCTGAACATCAGCTGGCGAAAGCGCAGGCTGCACGGGATCTGGCGGTGCTGGATCTGGAACGGACCGTGGTTGTCGCACCTGCTGATGGCTGGGTAACTAACCTGACCGTTCATCCGGGCAACTACATTAACCGGGGTTCGACTGCCGTGGCGCTGGTGAAGAAAAATTCCTTCTACATTCTGGCGTATCTGGAAGAAACCAAACTGCCGGGGCTGAAAAAAGGGGATCGTGCGGAAATCACGCCGCTCGGCAGCAACCGTATTATGCACGGTACGGTCGACAGCGTAGCGGCGGCGGTGACGAACAGCTCCTCTTCTGCGGCGACCAACGGTCTGGCGACCATCGACAGCAACCTTGAATGGGTGCGTCTGGCACAGCGTGTGCCAGTGAAAATCCTGCTTGATGACAAAGACCAGCAACATCCTTATCCGGCAGGTACCACGGCGACGGTCGTGATTACCGGCAGCCATGACCGTAAACAAGATGAAGGATCCCCGTTCCTTCGCCTCCTGCACCGTCTGAGAGAGTTTGGTTAAGGCCGGAAAGATGAATAGCGTACTTATCCCGCGCGTACGTTTTGCCTGCAAGCTGACGTTCGCGATCCTCGGCGCACTGGTTCTCGGGTTCTATCTGCAACTCGAAACCCCGCGCTGGTCGGCCATGACTGCCGCGATCGTAACGTCGGGACCTGCGCTGGCGGCGGGTGGCGAACCCTTTGCCGGTGCTATTCGTCATCGTGGTTTTCTGCGGGTTATCGGCACCTTTATCGGCTGTATCGCGGCGCTGGTGATCGTGATTGCTACCGCCCGCGCACCGGTCGTTATGCTGCTGTTATGCTGCATCTGGGCGGGCGTGTGCACCTGGTGGTCGTCGCTGGTTCGTATCGAGAACTCGTATGCGCTGGGTCTGGCTGGTTATACCGCGCTGATTATCGTGGTGACTTCCGCCAGCTCGCCTTTGCAAACTCCGCAGTTTGCGGTTGAGCGTTGCAGTGAAATCGTTATCGGGATTTGTTGCGCTATCGTCGCTGACCTGTTGTTCTCCCCCCGTTCCATCAAAAAAGATATTGACCGTGCCGTCAGTCAGCTGATGTTGGATCAGTTTGCGCTGATGCGGATTTGCGTGAATAGCGGGACGAAGGAAGAAATCGATAAGTCCTGGAATAACCTGGTGAAAAGCACGACCGCGCTGAACGGGATGCGCGGCAGTCTGATGATGGAGTCGTCGCGCTGGCAGCGGTGTAATCGTCGCCTGAAAGCGCTGCACAGCACCTCGCTGAGCATGATCACCCAGGCGTGCGAAACCTATCTGATTATGCAAAGCTCTCCGGAACGGGTCTCGCCTGAACTGAAAGCATTGTTTGCTGAACCCGCTGAAAACGTGGCGGATGTGCATCGCAGACTGAAACAATTACGCCAGATGATTACCGGCATGCACAGCGACAACGTACTGATGACGGTCAGCGCCTGGACCGGTGCCGGAACTCGTGCGCTGTTGCTGATGAAAGGCATCCAGACCAACAGCAGTATCAGCACCATTGAAAGCGGGGTGCTCGATGGCGAAGTGGTGGTGCGGCCTGTTTCAGCAGAACGTCACCATGCGCTGGTCAACGGCCTGAGAACCTTCACGGCGACAACCATCGGCTGCCTGATGTGGCTGTGGACCGGCTGGACGTCAGCCAGCGGCTGCGTGATTATCATCGCAGTGGTGACTTCGCTGGCAATGCGTACGCCGAACCCGAAAGGCATGGCGATGGATTTCATTATCGGCATGTTGCTGGCGATTCCGGTCGGCTCGATGATGTTTATGCTGATCATGCCCGCAACGCAGCAGAGCCTGTTCCTGCTGTGTCTGATGCTGGGGATCTTCACCTTCTTTATCGGTATCGAAGTGACCAAGCGCCGTCTCGGTATGCTCGGGTTGCTGGCGGGCACCATTAATATTCTGGTGCTCAGCAATCCGATGGTTTTTAACGTCACGTCGTTTCTGGATAACGCGATGGGGCAGGCGATCGGTACGGTGATCGCGATGGCGGTGTTGCTGATTGTGCGCGACAAGTCTCGCGAGAAAACCGGGCGTACGCTGCTTAACCGCTTTATGAGCAGCGCGGTATCGGCGCTGACCACCAAAGCTTACCGGCGTCGTGAAAACCATCTTCCGGCGCTTTATCATCAGCTGAACCAGTTGCTGGTGATGTTCCCGAACGATATCGGTAAATACCGTCTGGCGCTGATGCTGATTATCGCGCACCAGCGCATGAAACTGGCAGAAGTGCCGGTGAATGATGAGCTGTCGGCATTCCACAAGAAAATCCGTAATACGGCCGATCACGTGGTCTCTGCTTCAGGTGAAGGCAAGCGCACCTATTATTATCAGCGGTTACTGAAAGAGCTGGGTGAGTATCAGGAGAAACTGGTCGAGTACGACGCACCACTGAAAGTGACCGAGCCGGTAAGGCGCCTCACTGACATGCTGCAACGTTATCAGCACGCGTTCCTGGCCTGACCGGCGGCTATTTCAGGAAAGCCTCACGGTCGCTGGCGGTGATCGGACGTAATACGCGGCAGGGTACACCTGCCGCGACCACATCCGGGGGAATGGATTTGGTCACCACACTGCCAGCCCCAATCACGCTGTTACGTCCAATCGTCACACCCGGATTGACTATCACGCCGGTGCCCAGCCAGACATTATCTTCAATGACAATCGGCAGCGAGAATTGCTGTCCGGTGATGCGGATGTCAGGATCGATGGGATGTCCGGCGGTGGCGAGCGTGACGTTCGGTGCGATCATCACGTTATTGCCAATGGTCACGGTGGCGTCATCCACCACCGTGAGATTGAAGTTAGCGTAAAAGTGGTTGCCGATATGAATATGGGTGCCATACGCGACGCGCAGCGGCGGCTCAATCCAGCAGGACTCCCCCAGACTGCCCATAATACTTCTGAGCAATTGCAGGCGCTTTGCCTCTTCAGAAGGGCGCGTGAGATTGAAATCATACACCCGCTCTTTTCCGGCACCGCGTTCCTCCGGCAATCCTTCGTCCATGTCTGTATAAAGTTCACCGATATTCATTTTTTCGCGCGTCGACATGCCTTCTTCCTTTGTAAAAATGGGGTGGGGTTCACCGCAGTTTACTGAGGGATGCGGAAACTGTGAACGTATGACAATTCACTTTGCGATCTGTGTCTCTCAGTGCTGTCTGACAGACGCTTCTGCTCAAGCCGCTATACTTACCTGATAGATCGCTTAAAACGGCATAAATCAGGAGGATCCTCATGTCAGCCCAACCTCATAAACTCTCCACGCATCCATTATTTAAGACCGGCTATTTTGCCGGTGGTAAATGGCTTAAAGCCAAAGAAACCTTTGATGTGCTGGATCCGGCAACCGGCGATGTGGTCGCCAAAGTCGCCAAAGCCGGAAAGGCGGAAACGCAAGCTGCAGTAAAGGCGGCCAGTGACGCATTCCCCGAATGGCGCAAAACCACTGCGAAAGCGCGTTCTGAAATC
Organism: Rahnella sp. P4_A8; assembly: GCF_056402435.1. NCBI lineage: Bacteria > Pseudomonadati > Pseudomonadota > Gammaproteobacteria > Enterobacterales > Yersiniaceae > Rahnella > Rahnella sp. P4_A8. Next base: position 126,336 of record NZ_JBFUHK010000008.1, read on the forward strand.
TTGCATCGCTGGTATGAACTGATGCTGGAAAATAAACAGTTTCTGGGCGAGCTGATGGTTGCCGAGCAGGGCAAACCGCTGAAAGAGGCACTGGGTGAAGTCGATTACGCCGCCAGCTACCTGCAATGGTTCAGCGAAGAAGCCAAACGCGCTAACGGAGAAATCATTCCTCCGGCCAAATCCGGCTCACGCATTCTGGCGACCCGCGAACCGGTCGGCGTGGTGGCGGCCATCACGCCGTGGAATTTCCCGCTGGCGATGCTCACCCGTAAACTGGGGCCGGCGCTGGCGGCAGGCTGTACCGGTCTTATCAAACCGGCCAGTAACACGCCGCTGTCGGCGTTCGCCTTGTTGCAACTGGCGCAGGATGCCGGGGTTCCTGACGGTGTGATCAATGGCGTGGCCGGTGACACCGGTGCCATCAGCGACGTGATTATGACCAGCAATGCGGTACGTAAAGTCTCCTTTACCGGCTCGACGGAAATCGGCAAAACGCTGGTGCGTAACAGCGCCGACACCATGAAAAAGGTGTCGATGGAACTGGGTGGCAATGCGCCGTATATCGTGTTTGACGATGCCGACATTGAGGCGGCGGTGAAGGGCGCGATCACTTGTAAATTCCGCAATACCGGCCAGGTCTGCGTGTGCATCAATCGTATTTATGTGCAGGAGGGCGTGTACGAGGCGTTTACCTCGCGGCTGGTGGAAGAAGTACGCAAGCTGAAAGTCGGCAACGGCATGGATGAAGGCGTCATTGTCGGGCCGCTGATTGATATCAAAGGACTGGAGAAAGTTGAAGAGCACGTCAAGGACGCGCTGGAGAAAGGCGGACGCCTGATGGAGGGCGGACAGCGCCACAAACTCGGTGGCAACTTCTTCCAGCCGACGGTCATTATTGATGCCACTGATGACATGAAAGTGGCGCATGAAGAAACCTTCGGTCCGCTGGCGGCCTGTTTCCGTTTCCAAACGGAAGAGGAAGTGATTAAACGCGCCAACGACACACCTTTCGGGCTGGCAGCGTATTTCTATAGCCAGAATCTTCAACGTATTTTTCGGGTCGCGGATGCTATTGAGAGCGGGATGATTGGTATTAATGAATGTGCGATTTCCAACGAAGCCGCGCCATTTGGCGGCGTAAAAGAATCTGGCCTTGGACGTGAAGGTTCGGTGCTGGGGCTGGAAGAATATTTGCAGGTGAAAACGCTGCATTTAGGGAATCTTTAAGTCAGCTTTCCAGAAGTTACTTTTTAAGAAACAATAAACAGAAACAGTTTCATTCCGGCTCAACACAAAGGACGTCAATGAAGGCATTTAACGGGCGGTGTGTGCGCAATCTGATGATGGCCGCCGTGTTTTTCGGGCTGTGCGGTGTCGCGGGGCAGGTTGTCGCGAAAACGACATATAATCAGGGCACAATAGTTCCGGGCACCGATGAACAAACGGTGATCGGCTATTTACGCCAGAACCATAAATTGCCTGAAAATTACATCACCAAGAAAAAGGCGCGGGAAGCCGGCTGGGATGCCCGTTCCGGGAATTTATGTGAGGTATTGCCGGGCAAAGCCATAGGTGGTGACCGCTTCTCAAACCGGGAAGGACGTTTACCTTCGGCGTACAAAAGGGTGTGGCGCGAAGCGGATATTAACTATCGCTGCGGGCGTCGCGGTGCTGACCGCGTGTTGTTTGCCAGCGACGGGCTGATTTATGTCAGTAAAGACCATTATCAGAACTTCGTTCGGGTGGAGTGATGTCGATGAATAAAGTGAGCTTCGATTTTAATCACATCCCGGATTTACCCGCATTCTACCGCGAGTTTGTCCGTCAGTTTGCACTGACTGACAGCTTCGGCGCGAATCTGGACGCACTCTGGGATGAGGTAACGGGCGGGATTGCACTGCCGGTTGAGATAGATTTCATTAATCTGAATGCCAGCCGTAAACGCCGTTTCGGCGCGCTGATTCTGTTGTTTGAAGAAGCGGAGGAAGAACTGGAAGGCGAGTTGCGGCTGAATCTGCTGGAGAAACCCGCAGTAAAGGCTAAAGGCTGAAAAGAAAAAACCCGCCATTTTCTGTTAAGTAAAAAGGCGGGTTTTTGTTTTTTTATTCCTGACCTTCAGCCAGTTCGCGCAGATACTGAAAAATCTGGCGGTAAGATTTCGGCGGCTTGTTAGTGGCTTTCTCTTTCTGTGCGTTACGGATCAGTGCGCGCAGTTGCTGGCGATCGGCTTCAGGATACAATTCCAGTACCGGCGGGATCGCATCATCACCTTCTTCAACCAGACGGTCACGCAGCATTTCCAGTTTATGGAACAGCGAAATCTGCTGGTTATGGCGGTTTTTCAGCTTATCCAGCGCGGTCTGGATCGGTTCAACATCGCGGGAACGCAGCATTTTACCGATCAGCTGTAACTGGCGGCGGCGGCCTTCTTTCTTGATCTTCTGCGCTAAGTCGATCGCTGCGCGCAGATCGTCGTCCAGCGGCAGTTTGTCCAGCGAGTTTTTACCCAGTTCAACCATTTCTGCACCGAGATCTTTCAGCGCCTCGGCGTCACGTTTAATTTCACTTTTACTGACCCAGATGATTTCTTCATCATCTTCGTTCTCGTTGGTTTCGGGAACGTCGTCGTGCCAGTCGTCAATTTTCTTTGTCATGGGCGCTTCCTCTTAACGAGGTAATCCTGTCAGTTTGATTGTGCTTTATTGCTTTGGCGGCATTATGCAGGGTTATGCCGCATACATCCATGTTCTGTTGCAACTTTGGGCATAACAACGCCGGAGTGAATGCGAAATTGTGGCGAGTCTCTGTTAGACTCAAAGATAAGACTTTCTGTATATCAGTGTAGAACAATCCCTTTTATCTCATAAGCGATGGCATGCCGATGAACGTAGTGAATCAAGTAGCGCAGCAGCGTAAGACTCTGGAACAGGCCGTATCTCAGGCACTGGAACTGGCGAAAGCCGGTTCAGATGCTGCAGAAGTGGCGGTCAGCAAAACCACCGGTATCGGCGTCAGCACCCGTTTTGGCGAAGTCGAGAATGTGGAATTCAACAGCGACGGCGCACTGGGCATCACCGTTTATTATCAGAACCGTAAAGGCAGTGCGTCTTCCACCGATTTAAGCCCGGACGCTATTTCCCGCACCGTGCAGGCGGCGCTGGATATTGCCCGTTACACGTCGCCGGATCCGTTCGCGGGCGTGGCCGATAAAGAGATGCTGGCGTTCGATGCACCGGACCTGGATTTATTCCACCCGGAAGAGCTGGATCCGGATCGCAGCATCGAACTGGCCGCACGTGCTGAACAGGCGGCGTTGCAGGCTGACAAGCGTATCACCAACACCGAAGGTGGCAGTTTCAACAGCCATTACGGTATCCGCGTTTTCGGTAACAGCCACGGCATGTTGCAAAGCTATTGCTCGACGCGTCATTCGATTTCCGCCTCAGTGATTGCCGAACACGAAGGCGACATGGAGCGCGATTATGCCTACTCCATCGCCCGTAAAATGAGCGATCTGAAAGACCCTGAATGGGTCGGCGCAGAGTGCGCCCGCCGCACCTTGTCACGTCTGGCGCCGCGCAAATTACCGACCATGCAGGCCCCGGTATTGTTCGCTTCTGAAGTGGCGACTGGCCTGTTCGGGCATCTGGTGGGGGCGATCAGCGGTGGCAGCATTTACCGTAAATCGTCTTTCCTGCTCGACAGCCTCGGCAAGCAAATTTTGCCGGAGTGGCTGACCATTGAAGAACATCCGCACCTGTTGCAGGGGCTGGCTTCCACGCCATTCGACAGCGAAGGTGTGCGCACCGAGCGTCGTGATATCGTCAAAGACGGCGTGCTGCAAAACTGGCTGATGACCTGCTATTCCGCGCGTAAGCTCGGTCTGCAAACCACCGGTCACGCGGGCGGCATTCACAACTGGCGCATCGCCGGTCAGGGCGATGATTTCGCCGGAATGCTGCGTAAGCTCGATAAAGGCCTGGTCGTCACCGAACTGATGGGGCAGGGCGTCAGTGGCGTTACCGGCGATTACTCCCGTGGCGCGGCAGGTTTCTGGGTCGAGAATGGCGAGATCCAGTATCCGGTAAGCGAAATCACTATTGCCGGTAATCTGAAAGACATGTGGCGCAATATGGTCGCCATTGGCAGCGACATCGAAACCCGCAGCAATATCCAGTGCGGTTCCGTGCTGTTACCGGCAATGAAAATCGCTGGCGAATAACCCTCCTTAAAGCAGCGGTCGCCCGATCGCTGCTTTAATTCTTTACAAAAAATTCATCCCGTTTTTCTCTCTCTCAGCCTATTTTTATAAAGCCTTACAAGCAATGTCGTTTTATCTAATAAACAAATAACAATAGAGAGATAGTTCATGCGTAAACAACTGATGGCGTTAGCGGTGATAGCCATGCTCGGCAGCAGCACGGCAGCACTGGCAGCAGATTTAGAAACGGACATGGATACAATTGCTGATAACTACGGCAAGGTGTTGAAAACCAGCGATCAGGCCGAACTGACCACCGGTCTGGCAAACATGAAAGCGGCTGCCGAGGACGCGAAAAAAGCCACACCACCGAAACTGAAAGGCAAAGCGCCGGACAGCCCTGAAATGCAGGATTACCACAAAGGGCTGGATACGCTGATCGGCCAGATTGATAAAGCTTCCGCTTTAGCCAAAGCAGGCAAAGTGGATGAAGCGAAGAAAGAAGCCGAAGGGTTTAAGGCTACGCGTAACGAGAATCATAAGAAGTTTAAATAAGCAGATGACCGGTGTCTGAGCGGCATTCTCAATGCTGAAAGCGGTGAAAATTTCGGTTTTTCAAACGCGGTGATCACTCGGTCTTTCGCGCCGAAACCGACCAAAGAGGGCTAAGACGAGCCCTCTTTGGAATCTCCACGTCTTGAACTGCGCGCTATCGCAGTCACGACGGACATGTTCCAGGGCATTGGCAGGTGGCGCAAAATGTCATCGCTGCGCGATTCCCTCATTTCAGGTTTCGAGCCTCAGGTCTCGAACCGTTCATTCGGTGCCATTTTTGAGCACGCCAATCGACTTTAATAAAAGATAAAATCCTTCTGCTGTTGAATTCACGATCCCACGGGCGATACAGAAACCGCTGTTGAATTTAGGAACTTGCGGGCGATTCAGAAATCTTGCTGAACGGAGCGGCTTCGAGACCTATGGCTCGAAGACCGAGAGAAGGCACCGCAAAGCGGCAAGATTTCCAGCCTGTCTCCGCGTTATCTGAAACATAGCCGCCAGCGACAGCGCGCAGTAAAAAAGCGGAGGGAGATCCAAGAGGGAGAAAGCACTTCTCCCTCTTGGGCGGTTTCGGCGCTGCGCGTTAAGCGATCACCGCAGGTGAGAAACCGAAATGTTCTCGGTCTTTAGTAAAGCAGTGCAGCGGCTTCTGCATATGAGAAACCGAAATTTTCTCATTCTTAAGTAAAGCCGCCATTGCAGCGGCCTCTGCAAAAGAAAACCCTTAACGACGCAACTCCCCCGCCGCCTCCGGCTGAAACAACAATTCCAGCACTTCAATCCGGCTGTTCTCGCCATTTGGCATTTCCCACGTGATGCTTGCGCCCACGCGCAGCCCCAGCAGGGCGGCACCTAACGGCGCCATCACCGACAGTTGCTCGTTGCTGTCTTTGAGCGCAGCCGGATACACCAGCGTGCGGATGTGTTCTTCGCCGTCTTTACCTTCAGTAAAGCGAACCTTGCTGTTCATCGTCACTACGTCGGCAGGGATTTCCTCGGGCGGCAAAATCTCGGCGCGATCTAACTCGTCATTCAGTGCGTCGGCGACCGGGCTGCTGGCAAACGCCGGTTGCGCCAGCAGTGTGTCCAGGCGTTCTGCGTCAAGTTCATTGATGATCAGTGTCGGTTTACTCATAACATTCTCCATGGTTCCTTTTGCATCACCCGCTTCATGCGAGTGGGGTGCCGGTCGGCAAAAAATAACACCCCTGCGGGTAAGCGCAGGGGTGTCGGTAATTTGCATGTGTTCTTTGATACTAGGCACTCTTAAGCGGAAATGAAAGCGTTGTGAGGGAATTAATCCGCATTGCGAAAAATCCGATTACCAGTGTAATACGCTGCTACACCCTGCAATATTCAGTGATATGGCGACTTAACTTTTCGTTTTGCGAATTGGATCTGCTCAGCGCATCGTATTTCCACTTCGAACTGGAAAAAGACCCTCTACACAGGAAATCTTACCGGGGTTAGGGTAAAGACAGACGAAATACACGGCTGAAAATAGTGGGCCGGGCAAGGAGAGAGGTAACCGCGAGTGAATAACGCAAGCGCATCTGTGAATGGGACCGGGCGGATTGAATTGAAAGATGCTGCGGCGATAACAGAGCAAGTATTAAAGGATATTCAGGCGATGCAAAGTGCGAAGAATATCTATACCACCGATGTTCAGTTGCAGATGTTAACGTCACACGTTAAAGCCATGGTATTACGCTCAATTACCGGCGAGCCGTTGCCTGAAGTCGAAAAAGATTTATTTGATGAAATCTCTGCTGAGTCCATGCAAATGGCAGAGGACGTGGTCAGCTGGTTTGGAAACTTACCGATTGAGGAAGCGTATTTACTCTCGGTACATTTCGAAGTCGCAAGAGATAACGAACCTAAATAACCTTTTACTGAAAATTTAACGAATTAATTATCCGGAGATGTGAATGATGGGACAAGTATTAGTGGTGATCGGTGACCGTTTAGGAAAAGGCCAGAAAGTGGCAGCCGGCGTGGAAGCGGCTGGCGGGAAAGCCATCGTTGTCCCGGGTATGGCAGCAGATATGAAACTCGGTGACGTGATGAAAGCAGAAGGTGCGACCTTTGGTATTTCTTTCTGCGGCAGTGGCGGTGCCGGTGCGATTACCGCTCAAAACAAATACGGATATAAAGCTAAGTACGGGATGCGTTCAGTGGATGAAGGTGTCACGGCAATTAACGAAGGCTGTTTAGTATTAGGGTTCGGATTTATGGATAAAGAAGAACTGGGTCAGCGTCTGGTTGAAGCTTATAACAAGAAGTATGGTCAGGCGTAATGAAGCAACAATTAACCACGACAGTTCGGGTTGAAGGAAAGGGCGAAAATAAGGCTGCCGCCTTTTCTTCCGCACTGAGTCAGGTTCAGAGAACGGTTCTCAAATCGTCTGCCAATAATGTCTTACTGCGTATAGAACCGCAGGACGTCAGGATAATAAAGGCAGAAGAGTCAGTCAAAAGAGAAAAGTTTCTGTTCTTTTTTCTGGCCAGGGAAAGAAAGAGTTATTACGTGGCGTTAGACATTACCGTCAACCTGACTGTTATTAATACGGAACAGGTAGTTTTTGTCACGAAATAAAAACGTTAGCTATAAATGACAAGGATATACTGATGTTTTTAATTATTTTATTTAAGTCGCTTATTATCGGCGGACTGGTTGGCGTGGGCGTAGGTGCGGGGGCCGCACGTATGTTCCATGCACCCACCGTGCAAGGAATGGGGGCTTTTCGTACGCTTGGGGAATTAAACTCCTGTGAAGGCGATCCGGCTTCGCATTTCTCATTTGGTCTGGGCTTCTTCTTTAACGCCTGGGCTTCTTCCGTGGCGGCAGGTTCTTTCACCCAGGACGTTGACCACCGCATCATTCCCCACTGGGCAACCGCTGCCCTGATGTTTAAAAACCGCAATGTGGCTGAAACCATGCATGACCCGCGCAAGATGGCGATTGCAGGCGGCATCATCGGCATGATTGTGGTCGCCTTCCTCAACACTACTGCGTCTGCGGTGCCTGCGGCGTTGCAGGTCACGGCAATCAAAGTGCTGGTGCCTGCGGCCAACCTGTTGGTGAACACCGTGATGCCGGTGATTTTCTGGCTGGCGGCGATCGATGCAGGACGTCGTTCCGGTTTCTGGGCCACTATTTTTGGTGGTCTGGCGCAGATGATCATGGGTAACGCCGTACCGGGTCTGGTGCTGGGTATCCTGATCGGTAAAGGCGTCGAAGAAAGCGGCTGGAACCACGTCACCAAAGTGATGATGGCGGCGATTATCGCGCTGTTCGTCCTCAGCGGTTTCTTCCGTGGCTTCGACGTCAAACTGTTGCAGTCATTCATGCTGGACGTCCCGACATGGCTGAACGGCATTCACAATTCACTCAGCGGCAAGTAAGAGGAACATGACAATGGAAGAACAAGCCAAACGTGGTTTCTGGTACGCCGAGTGGTCGTTCCCGATTTTTGTCGGACTGCTGTCTTCCGGTGTTTTCGCCGGGACACACATGTATTACCTGTACGGCATCGGTGCGTTTAACGAAGTGGCGTTTGTATCAATGCTGCGTTCCGGCATGGATACCGGCGTGTACGGCGCAGTGGCGGCCTTCGGTGCCAGCTTTCTGTTTGCCCGCATCATCGAAGGTTCGCTGGTCGGTATTCTCGATATCGGTGGTGCGATCCAGACCGGTATCGGCCTGGGCGTCCCGGCACTGTTGCTCGGCGCGGGGATTATCTTCCCGGTGGCGAACTTCGCGGCCTCGCTGGTAACCGGCCTGATCCTCGGGTTAGCCGTCGGTTACATCATCATTCTGGCACGTAAATTCACCATCAATCAGAGCAATTCTACCTACGGCGCTGACGTGATGATGGGTGCGGGTAATGCCTCCGGCCGCTTCCTCGGGCCGTTGATTATCCTGTCAGCGATGGCGGCATCGATTCCTATCGGTCTGGGCTCGCTGATTGGCGCACTGGGTTTCTATCTGTGGCAAAAACCGATTACCGGTGGTGCCATTCTCGGCGCAATGGTGCTGGGCGCTGTCTTCCCGGTTTCACTGTAAGAACGCAGTAGTACAGAAGAAAAGCTGCAGTAAACGGGCGTCAGGAACACTCCTGACGCCCGAGATTATGGAGAACGTCGTATGTATGACTTAATCATCCGGCAGGCATTACGCGCAGACGGCAGCCTGACTGATATTGCAATCCGCGACGGCAAATTCGCCGCCATTGGCACGTTGCCCTGCGGTGCCACCGCCCGCCAGACTCTCGATCTTCAGGGCAAGGTTTACGCCAGCGCGGGATGGATCGACTCCCATGTTCACTGTTACCCCAAATCGCCGATTTATCATGACGAAGCCGATCTGATTGGTGTGGCCTGCGGTGTCACCACCGTGGCCGATGCGGGCAGTACCGGCGCGAATGATGTCGACGATTTCTATCAGATTACCCGTGAGGCGAAAACCAACGTCTACGCGTTTCTCAATATCGCCCGCACCGGCATTGTCACGCAGAACGAACTGGCGGATATGACCCAGATCGACAAGGTCGGCGTGCGTGACGCCATCGCGCGAAATCCCGGTTTTATCATTGGCATCAAAGCGCGCATGAGCAGCAGTGTGGTCGGCCAGAACGGCATTAAGCCACTGGTGCGCGCCAAAGAAATTCAGCAGGAAAACGATGACCTGCCCCTGATGGTGCATATCGGTAATAACCCGCCGAACCTCGACGAAATCGCAGATTTACTGACCTCGGGCGACATCATTACCCACTGCTATAACGGCAAGCCGAACCGTATTCTCTCGCCGGAAGGCGTGCTGCGTGATTCCGTTAAGCGGGCGCTCAGCCGTGGCGTGCTGCTGGATGTCGGTCACGGCACCGCGAGTTTCAGCTTTGAAGTGGCAGAGCTGGCCATTAAGCAGGGCATTTTGCCGCACACCATCAGTTCCGATATTTATTGCCGCAATCGCCTCAACGGGCCGGTGCACAGCCTGGCGACGGTGATGTCGAAATTCTTCAGCGTCGGCCTGACATTGCCGCAGGTGATTGATTGCGTTACATCGCATGCCGCTGATGCGCTGCGTCTTCCTGCCAAAGGTCGTCTGCAAATCGGTGCCGACGCCGATCTGACCCTGTTCGAACTCCGTCAGGCGCCGCAGGTGTTTATCGATTCCGAAGGACAGTCCGTGAAAGGCGAAAGTTTGCTGGTGCCTCTGGCCGCTGTGGTCGCGGGCGTCACTCTGTTAACCGAAGAAGGGAAATCTGCTCATGTCTTCTGAACAATCGCTGTATGAAAAGTACCAGTTAAAACAAGTCATTAATGCTTCCGGTCGTATGACAGCGCTGGGCGTTTCCACGCCGCGTGAAGAAGTCGCAGCAGTGGTGAATACCGGTCTGAATCATTACTTTGAGATGAAAGATCTGGTGAACAAAACCGGCGCTTACATCGCGAAACTGCTAAACGTCGAAAACGCGGTGGTGGTTTCCTGCGCTTCTGCCGGGATCGCGCAATCTGTGGCGGCGGTGATCGTCAAAGATGACGCCTGGCTGCTGGAAAACCTGCACGCCGCGCCACTGGAAATCCCGCACGATATCGTTCTGCCAAAAGGCCATAACGTGAATTTCGGTGCACCGGTCGCGACGATGGTGACGATGGGCGGTGGCAAGGTGGTAGAAGCCGGTTATGCCAACGAATGTTCTGCCGCACAACTCGCGGCCTGCATCACCCCGCGTACCGCTGCAATCATGTACATAAAATCGCACCACTCAGTGCAGAAAAGCATTTTGTCGGTTGCGGAAGCCGCTGAAGTGGCGCGTAAGCACAATGTGCCGCTGATCGTCGATGCCGCCGCGGAAGAAGATCTGACCTGTTATTACGAGATGGGTGCGGATCTGGTGATTTACAGTGGCGCGAAGGCCATCGAAGGGCCGACCAGCGGGCTGGTGCTCGGCAAAAAACAGTATGTCGAATGGGTAAAACTGCAATCGGGCGGGATTGGTCGTGCGATGAAAGTCGGCAAAGAAGGCATTCTTGGCCTGACGCAGGCTATCGAAAGCTATCTCACCTTGCCGAAAACCACCGGGCAGGAAATGGTCGACAAGATGACGCCATTTATCGCCAGCCTGAATGAAATCAGCGGTGTTACCGGACGCGTGGTCTGGGACAGCGCCGGACGTGATATCGCCCGTACGGAAATCACTTTCGATGAAGCGGTACTGGGCTGGAAAACCAAAGCCATTGTGGACGCCATGAAAAACGGCGATATCGCGATTTATTTCCGTGGCTACCGCGCCAACGAAGGCAAGATCGAAGTCGATGTGCGCAGCGTGACGCCGCCGCAGCTCACCATCGTCGCACAACGTTTTAAACAACTTTTCAGCGGAGACAAAGCATGAAGCTGACCCCAAATTTCTATCGTGACCGCGTGTGCCTGAATGTGCTGGCGGGCTCGAAAGACAATGCCCGTGATATCTATGAAGCGGCAGAAGGTCATGTACTGGTCGGTGTGCTTTCCAAAAATTATCCAGACGTCGCGAGTGCGGTGGCGGACATGAAAGAGTATGCCGCATTGATTGAAAACGCGTTGTCTGTCGGTTTAGGCGCGGGCGATCCGCGTCAGTCTCTGATGGTCAGCCAGATTTCAGCGCAGGTTCAGCCGCAGCACGTCAATCAGGTCTTTACCGGCGTCGGTACCAGCCGTGGAATGCTTGGGCAAAACGACAGCGTGGTCAACGGTCTGATTTCACCCACCGGTAAACCCGGCTTTGTGAAGATCAATACCGGACCGCTGAGTTCTGCTTCTGCGGACGCCATCGTGCCGGTGGAAACCGCCATTGCGCTGCTGAAAGATATGGGCGGCAGCTCGGTGAAATATTTCCCGATGGGTGGCCTGAAAACCCGTGATGAATTCGCTGCCGTGGCCCGTGCCTGTGCGGAACAGGATTTCTGGCTGGAACCGACCGGCGGTATCGATTTAGAAAACTTCGAGCCGATTATGGAAATCGCGCTGGCGGCGGGCGTCACTAAAATCATCCCGCATATCTACAGCTCGATTATCGACAGCGCCACCGGTAACACCCGTCCTGACGATGTGAAAACCCTGCTGGCCAGCGTCAAAAAGCTGGTGGGCTGAAGGTTCTGACCTTTCCTGCGCGGTAAGCCGTCCGGGCACACTGATGTTGTTACCGGATGGCAAATATATTTACGCAATCAATCAACGAAGCGATAACATCACCTGATTCAAGGTATTTGCCGAAAACGGCAAACCGCGTTTATCGATGACTCTGTGGCGGTCGGCAGTTCGTCGTAAAGGGTGATCGCGCCGTAGCCGGAATAATATGGAAGAACAATGGTGAGATTTCCCAATCAACGTCTGGCGCAACTGTTTGATGCGCTGCAAACCGAAACGCTGCCTCAGGATGAACTGGCAAAACGCCTGTCGGTGTCGACGCGGACGGTCCGTGCGGATATCACTGCGCTTAATGAAATCATCGCGGACTATGGCGCGACCTTCGTACACAACCGTGGCAGCGGGTATCAGCTGCGCGTTGATGATCAGAGCCTGTTCTCGTCGTTACAGCAGTCGACACAACGTAAACCGAATCCGACGCCGCGTACGGCCGCAGAGCGGGTGAAGACGCTGCTGATCCGCTTTTTGACCTCAGCTTTTTCATTAAAGCTGGAAGATCTGGCTGATGAATGGTTTGTCAGCCGGGGAACCCTGCAAAATGATATGGCTGAGGTAAGGGAGCATCTGGCCCGCTATCATCTGAATATTGAAACCAAGCCGCGCTACGGCATGAAGCTGTTTGGTGCGGAGCTGGCAATCCGCGCCTGCCTGACCGACTTGTTGTTCCAGCTCGATGCCGAAGAACAGGCCAATCCGCTGCTGAAGGCGGAAAGCCTGGAGTCGGAAGCGCTGGTGCCGCTGACGCGCTTTATGCATCAGCTTCTGACGCAGTCTTCTATTCAACTGACCGACGAAGGTGAACAATATCTGATTCTCTATTGCGCGGTGGCCATTAAACGCATTGCCGGCGGTTATCCGCTGACTGATTTTGATGCTGAAGACGGTGACCCGGCGGTCAAACACGTTTCTGTGCGGCTGGCTGCGGAGCTGAAAAGTCTGGTGGGCAAGGAAATTCCGGCCTCTGAAGAAGCTTATCTGCGGGTGAATATCGCCGCGCGTCGCGTGCAGCAAATCCTGCCAACGGACATTAATGCTGACGATGACGAATCGCTGGTCGATTACATCCTGTCGTATATCAATTCGCACTATAGTTATGATTTACAAGGTGATAAACAGCTGCGCGCTGATCTGCTGACGCATATCAAAACCATGATTACGCGGGTGAAATACCAGATTAATATCCCCAACCCGCTGCTGAACAACATCAAACAGCATTACCCGATGGCGTATGACGTCACGCTGGCGGCGGTGTCGAGCTGGGGGAAATACACGCCGTACACCCTGAGTGAAAACGAGATTGGGTTTCTTGTGCTGCATATCGGCGTCGGGCTGGAGCGGCATTACAACATCGGTTATCAGCGACATCCGCAGGTGATGCTGGTATGCGACACCGGCAATTCGACCATCCGTATGATTCAGGCGCAGATTAGCCGCAAATATCCGCAGCTGGTGATGAAACAGGTGGTGACGTTGCGGGATTACGAACAACTGGAACACATCGACGAAGATTTCATCATCTCCAACGCCCGCATCAGCGAGAAGAATAAACCGGTGGTGGTGCTGTCGCCATTCCCGACCGAATACCAGATGGAGCAGCTTGGCAAGCTGGTACTGGTTGATCGCACCCGGCCTTATATGCTGGAAAAATTCTTCGACGAAAAACACTTCATGATCATCGATGAACCGATGACGCAGGCGGAGTTATTCCGCCATGTGTGCTCTCAGCTGGAAGCCGAAGGCTACGTCGATCAGGCGTTTTATCCGTCGGTGGTTGAGCGCGAGGAAATTGTCTCGACCATGCTGGGGGAAGGGATTGCGCTGCCGCACTCGCTGGGGCTGCTGGCGAAGAAAACCGTGGTGATAACGTTGCTCTCTCCGCAGGGCATTGCGTGGGGAGAAGGGGAGACAGCACACGTGATTTTCCTGCTGGCAATCAGCAAGGCAGATTATGAAGAGGCGATGGCGATTTACGATTTGTTCGTGACGTTTGTGCGGGAACGCTCAATGAGCCGTCTGCTGAGCAGCGAAAACTTTGAGAGTTTCAAGGCCATTGCAATCGACTGTTTAAGCCGCATTTAATACGGCTCAAAGAGTGCGTTAATTATCAGTCTTCATCAAAACCTGAATTAATCAGATTTACCACTGCCGTCAATGCCTGTTCTTCATCGGGGCCGGTGGCTTCGATTTCGATTTTCTGACCTTTCGGGGAATCGAGCATCAGCAGCGCGATGACACTGCTGGCTTCCGCTTCAATGCCCGTGTCGTTGCGCAGCATCACTTCTGATTCAAAGCTCTGCACCAGTTCAAACAACTTCATTGCCGGGCGGGCATGCATACCCAACCGGTTTTTGATTTCTACCGTTTGTTTCACCGTCATGATTTGCGTTTTTCCAGCGTGCGATGGCGGGATTGCACATTTTTCCCGCGGGAACGGAAATAGTCGGCCAGTTGCTCTGCGATATAGACCGAACGGTGTTTACCGCCGGTACAGCCAATGGCGACGGTCAGATAGCTGCGGTTGTTCGTTTCCAGCATCGGCAGCCATTGTTCGAGGTAGCTGCGGGTCTGGTAAATAAAGTTGTGCACTTCAGTATGACGGTCAAGGAACGCCGCGACCGGCTTATCAAGGCCTGTCATCGGACGCAGTTTCGGATCCCAGTGCGGGTTTGGCAGAAAACGCACATCGAAAACATAATCCGCATCAATCGGAATGCCGTGTTTGAAACCGAAGGATTCGAACACCATCGTCAGTTCGCGCTCGCGTTTACCCAGCAGACGGGTACGCAGCATTTCTGCCAGTTCATGCACGGACATTTCGGAGGTGTCGATGATCAAATCCGCAGACGAACGCAGTGGTTCGAGCAGATCGGCTTCTTCATCAATGGCACTTTCGAGGGACAGATTTTTGCTGGAAAGCGGGTGCAGACGACGGGTGTCGCTGTAGCGGCGGATCAGAGTATTGCGGTCGGCATCAAGGAATAACAACTGCGGTGAGAAGCTCTCCGGCAGTTGTGACATCGCATACTCATAAACTTCCGGTGTTTCCGGCATGTTACGGACGTCAATGCTGACGGCCGCTGATGTATTACGTTCAACAAGGGTCTGGGCAAGCTGCGGCAATAACACCACCGGCAGGTTGTCCACACAGTAAAAACCCATGTCTTCTAGTGCCCGTAGGGCAACCGACTTCCCGGAACCGGAACGGCCGCTGACAATCATCAGCACCATGGTGTCACTCCCCTGGCATTCAGTGTGCAGAATTCATTTTCCCGGCACTGTACCGGGAATCAGCAATTTATTCGTTTTCAGTCATTATCTGGAACAGTTCTTCGTCACTTTGCGCGCCACGCAGACGGCGACACACTGTTTTATCAGCTAATTTCTTAGCGACTAAAGATAATGTATGTAAATGGGTTTTACATTGATCTGCCGGTACCAGCAAGGCAAAAAGCAAATCTACCGGCTGATTATCGATGGCGTCAAAAGCAATCGGTTGTTCAAGCTGAATGAATACGCCGACGGCACGTAAAGTGTCTTCTTCCAGCTTACCGTGCGGGATGGCGATCCCGGCACCGATCCCGGTGCTCCCCATACGTTCACGTGTCAAAATGGCGTCGAAAATCACCTGCGGCGACAAATTTAATTGTTTGGCGGCCAACTCACTGATGATTTCCAGTGCGCGTTTTTTGCTGGCGCAATGAACGCCGCTTTTGGTGCATTCGGCATTAAGCACCGACGTTAATTGCATTGCAGTATCGTTAATCATGTCATCTTTCACTTTTGCGCTGTTTCACCCTTAAAGCTATATCGGCTCGTTTCCCGAAGGTCACAAGCCGATGCCCGAAGGTTTGTAGCACAGGGTTGGCTACATGAATGTCAGTGCTGTTTCAGTTTGTCTTTATGTTTATTCAACTGTCGGGCCAGTTTATCAACCAGTCCGTCAATCGCTGCGTACATATCCTGATGTTCCGAGGTGGCATGTAATTCGCCTCCGTTCACATGCAAAGTGGCTTCCGCTACTTTCTGCACCTTTTCCACGCTCAACACCACATACACCTGATTAATCCTGTCGAAATACTGCTCAAGCTTAGCCAGCTTCGACGTGATGAACTCTCTCAGGGGATCCGTGATCTCAATGTGATGTCCGGTAATGTTGAGCTGCATAATGTCTTCCTTCTCTGTTGAGGTCAAACTAACTGTTTACGTTGGTTTGAGGGCGGGATGGACAAAGACTCTCGGTATTTGGCGACAGTCCGACGCGCAACCATAATTCCCTGATCGGAAAGCAGGGTCGCTAACTTACTGTCACTGAGCGGTTTTACAGGATTCTCCGCTGCGATTAATTTCTTCACCAGCGCCCGGATCGCGGTTGACGATGCCTCGCCACCGCTGTCTGTACTGACATGGCTGGAGAAGAAATACTTCAGTTCGAAAATGCCACGCGGGCTGTGCAGGAACTTCTGCGTCGTCACACGTGAAATCGTCGATTCGTGCATTTCCACGGCACTGGCAATATCTGCCAGCACCATAGGTTTCATAAATTCTTCACCCAGTTCAAAGAACGCCTGCTGCTGCTCAACGATGCAGCGCGTCACTTTCAACAGCGTGTCGTTACGGCTTTCCAGGCTTTTGATTAACCACTTGGCTTCCTGCAGATTGCTGCGGATAAATTGCCCGTCGCTGTCGCTGCGTGCGGAATTCCCCATCGCGGCGTACTGCTGGTTAATCTTCAGACGCGGAATGCTGTCGGAATTGAGTTCTACCGCCCAGACACCTGACACTTTACGCACCAGCACATCCGGGATCACGTATTCGGATTCGCCGGTGTTGATAGACTGGCCCGGACGCGGATCAAGAGACTGGATCAGGAGCATCGCTCCTTTCAGTGTATCTTCTTTTAACCGGGTTGATCGCATAAGTGCGCGGAAATCATGGTTCGCCAGCAAATCGAGATGTTCGCTGATGATAAGACGGGCTTCAGTGATGAAAGGCGTGTCAGTCGCATATTGAGAAAGCTGGATCAGCAGGCAGTCGCGCAGGTCACGGGCGGCCACACCCACCGGATCAAAACGCTGAACGCGCTTAAGTACGGCTTCGACTTCGTCCATGGTGACATTTTCATCACCGACGCTTTCGAGAATGTCGTCAAGGGAGACGGTCAGGTAACCGGTGTCATCCACTGCATCGACGATTGACGTGGCAATCGCGGCATCGGTATCAGAGAACGGCGTCAGCTCGACCTGCCACATCAGGTAATCCTGAAGTGTCTGYGTGGTTTCGCCCTGGTAAATCGGTAGCTCATCGTCGCTGTAATCATTGCCGGTGCCTGACGGCGTGCCTGCGGTGTAAATCTCATCCCAGGTGGCGTCCAGCGGCAACTCTTCCGGCATGTCTTTCTGCTCGAGTGCCTCGCGGGTGTCTAACCCTTCGCTGTCGGTGGTTTCTACCGAGTCGATTTCTTCATGAAGGTCGGTTTGTTCCAACAGAGGGTTGCTCTCCAGCGCGAGTTGGATCTCCTGCTGGAGCTCAAGCGTGGATAGTTGCAACAAGCGGATGGCCTGTTGTAACTGAGGAGTCATTGCCAGTTGTTGGCTGAGTCTGAGTTGCAAACCTTGCTTCATATCTTGGCTTAATTCCGTTGATGAGTGAAAACGGCAACACTTCTGTCAGAGACGGCCTGTTTCAGTGTAGGTTGAAACAGGCACGGTTCCGGCGGCACAGATCACAGACGGAATTCTTCACCAAGATAAACACGTTTAACTTGTTCATCAGCAAGAATGTCGGCTGGCGTGCCGTGGGCGATCAATTTCCCCTGACTGACGATATACGCGCGTTCACAAACGTCGAGTGTTTCGCGAACGTTATGGTCAGTGATCAGTACGCCGAGGCCGCTGTCACGTAAATGCTCAATGATTTTTTTGATGTCGATAACGGAAATCGGGTCAACCCCGGCGAACGGTTCATCCAGCAGGATGAATTTAGGGTTCGCTGCCAGTGCACGGGCAATTTCAACACGACGGCGTTCACCACCAGACAGTGACTGACCGAGGTTATCGCGCAAATGAGAAATATGGAACTCTTCCATTAATTCATTAGCGCGGTCATTACGCTGTTCTTTGGTCAGATCGTCACGGATCTGCAGCACCGCCATCAGGTTATCAAATACGCTCAGACGACGGAAAATGGAGGCTTCCTGCGGAAGATAGCCAATACCGCGACGGGCGCGGGTATGCAGCGGCAGCAGGCTGATGTCTTCATCATCAACGATAATGCGGCCCGCATCGCGCTGGACGATGCCCACGACCATGTAAAAGG